>NZ_VHLB01000032.1:0-82741 GCF_006547365.1 Myxococcus sp. AB056
ACGCGTAAGATCGTCGGCAGCGTCAGAGGTGTATAAGAGACAGGGGCTGGGTGAAGTCCTCCAGCCCCGGCGCGGCGGGGAGGATGGCGTCCTCCACGCCTTCGAGGTTGAGCTTCATGGGCACCTGGAGCGTGGTGCCCAGCCGCAACAGCAGCACGTCCGGCTCGATGCCCTTCTCACCAATCGCCTGGGCCACCTCGCGCGCGGACATCGCGTTGCCCTTGGCCCACAGCGTCTTGAGGAACTCGCCCGCCTTCGACGTGCGCCACCACGCGGGGCCGAAGCGCGCCTTGAGCTGCGCCTGGAGCTGACCCGCCAGGAACCAGGCGCGGAAGCTGTCCGCGGATTGGAAGAAGTCCTCCTGGTCCACGAGGTAGCGCTCGGTGTCCTCGTCCGTCATCGGGATGTCGTCGGTGCGCGACATGATTTCGCGGTACAGCGCCTTCGGGTCGGCCTCGACGCGGCGGTGCAGCTCCAACTGGTAGAGCAGCCGGCCCGCGGCATGGCGGATGAGGAACAGCTTGTGCGCGCTGGACGCGGCCAGGTACTGCGCGCGCTGCTCGCCGCTGACGCCCGCGTGCTCCTCCAGCCACACCGGGTCTTCGGCCAGGTCCTCGAAGAGGGCGGAGTAGGCCTCGCCCACGGTGGGGTTGCCCAGGCGCGCCAGTTCGAAGCGTGTCTCCGTGGTGAAGGCCGCGTGCAGCGCGTGGCCGAACTCGTGGAGCACGCGTGCCTGGTGCAGCACGCCCGTGCCCGGCTTGAAGGAGATGCGCACGTCGGAGGGCACGCGCACCGCCAGTGCCAGGGGGCGTGAGCTCTTGGCCTTCACGTCCCGCGCGTCGATGGTGACGTGGGGCAGCTCACCCAGGTCCAGGCCCATGCCCGCCAGCGTCCCGTGGGCCTTGAGCAGGGACTCGCCCTTGGGGAAGGCGTCCTCCACCTCGCGCGAGCGGAACAGGCGGGGGATGTCCGCGCGGGTGATGTCCTTGAACGCCATGCCCAGCTCGCGCTGGCTCAGCCGCTCCATCACCACGCGGTAGGGGGCCTGCGTGGCCTGGAGGATTTCCTCCGCCAGCACGCTCAGCCGTCCCAGGTCCGACTGCCGCAGCTCGCTGCCAAAGGCCTCGTAGGAGGCGAAGCCCAGCTCCCGCACCAGCTCGTCCGCACGCTCCTCGCGGCGGCGCAGCGTCTGGTTGAGGCGTTCAATCGCGGGCGTGGCCGCGGCGTACAGGGCCCGGCGCCGCGCCGCCGTGCGCTCGTTGGCGAGCAGCCGCTCCAGGTCCCGGTAGCGCACGTCCTTCCCGTCCACGGGGAAGGTGAGGGACGCTTCCAGATTGGCGGCCGCGTCGTTGAACTCGGCCAGGGCGTGGGACAGGTACTCGCCGGCGAAGTGCGAGTGCAGCGCGGTGAGGGCGCGCACCTCGCGGGCGTCATCCGTGAGCTGGCGCAGCCGGTCGATTCTGCGGATGTTCTCGATGGTGAAGAGCGCTTCCTGGCCGGCGTAGGTGGCGGCGACGTCCACGTGGCGGCCCTCCGTCCAGAAGTCCCACACCAGGCGGCTCTGGGCTTCGAGGAGGGTTTCAGCCTTCGAGGACATGGCGCTGACGTCCGCCTCGAGCTGCTGCTTCTCGGAAAGGACCTGCCGGCCATCGGCGGGCGGGCCCTTGGGGCAGGCGGTGAGGCAGCAGGCGAAGGCCAGCAGCAGGGGAATCCTTGGGTGCATGTGGCTCCTCATGTTACTTGCGCGCTGCCCATGCCCAATCTTTCTCAATGGCGGGCCGCCCGGGGCCGCCAGTCCCTCTACTCCGCCCTGCGACGTTTCTTCGCCGCCCACGGCTACCTGGAGGTGGAGACGCCGCTGCTCGTCCCCGCTCCGGGGATGGAGCCGCACATCAACGCGTTCGAGGCCGGCTTCATCCCGGAGACCGATGTGGGCTCCGCGCGGACGCTCTACCTGCACTCCAGCCCCGAGTACGCCATGAAGCGGCTGCTCGCGGATGGGGCCGGGCCGTTGTTCCAGCTGTGCAAGGTGTTCCGGAATGGGGAGGTGTCCCCGACCCACAATCCGGAATTCACGATGCTGGAGTTCTACCGGCCTCACGCGGACTACCACGCCATCATGGATGACCTGGAAGGGGCGCTGGCGGAGGCCGGCCGCGGCGCGACGGAAGGGGAGCCCGGGGCGGACCCGCTCTTCTTCACCCGCACTCCCTACGAGCGGTTGACGGTGCGTGACGCAGTGCTGCGCGCCACCGGCGTGGACATCCGCCAGCATTCGGACGGCCCGTCATTGAAGCGGGCGGCGGAGGCGGCCGGGGTGCG
Source organism: Myxococcus sp. AB056 (assembly GCF_006547365.1). Lineage (NCBI taxonomy): Bacteria > Pseudomonadati > Myxococcota > Myxococcia > Myxococcales > Myxococcaceae > Myxococcus > Myxococcus sp. AB056. The sequence goes on from NZ_VHLB01000032.1 coordinate 2,323, forward strand.
CACCGGGAACGCGGAGTCGTTCGATGACGTCTTCTTCCACCTCTTCCTCCAGAAGGTGGAGACCGGCTTGGGCCACGAGCGGCCCACCTTCCTCATGGAGTACCCGGCGTCCATGGCGGCGCTGTCCCGGCTGAAGCCCGGTGACGCGGCGGTGGCGGAGCGGGTGGAGTTGTACGCCAAGGGTCTGGAGCTGGCGAACGGGTTTTCCGAGCTGACGGACCCCGTGGAACAGCGGGCACGATTGACAGAAGAACAGGAGCTCAGGCGCCAACTGGGCCGGGCCGTGTATCCTCTGGACGAGCGGTTCCTTGACGCGGTAGGGCGAATGCCGCCTTCGGCGGGCATCGCCGTCGGGCTCGATAGAATCCTGATGCTGCTGCTCGGGGTCCAGCGCATCTCGGACGTGCTCCTTTTCCCCGCCCACGAGTTCGTTTGATTCGCAAGCTCCTGCAGACGGCCTTTGCTGGAACGGCGGCGGTGGGCATCACCGGTGTGCTGTCTCCCGTGGTGTCGGCGCTGTCGCTGCGCGACGCCAAGGACGCGGACGGCGTGCTGGTGCTGTGGGCGCGCTCGCTGCTGGCATCCGCGGGGGTGCGGCACGAGGCGGTGGGCGTCGAGAACGTCCCCTCCGACACCCACGTCGTCTTCGTGAGCAACCACCAGTCTCACTACGACGCGCTGGTGAACTTCGCCCACATCCGCAAGCACACGCGCTACGTGGCGAAGGCGGAGCTGTTCCGCATCCCCCTCTTCGGGCCCGCGCTCCGGCGCGCGGGCAACATCCCGGTGGAGCGCACCGGTGGTGCGGGAGACAGGGCCCGCCTGTCGGAAGCCGTCACGGCGCTGCGGGAACGGGTGAGCGTGCTCTTCTTCGCGGAAGGCACGCGCAGCACGGATGGGCGGCTGCGGCCGTTCAAGAAGGGAGCCGCGACGCTGGCCATCCAGGCGGGCGTTCCGGTGGTGCCCCTGGCCGTGTCAGGGACGCGCCTCATTCTTCCCAAGGGGGGCCGGGCCGTGCGGTGGGGACAGCGCGTGGCGCTGGTGGTGGGCAAGCCCATCCCCACCCAGGGACTGACGATGCAGGACCGCGACGCGCTCACGCGCCAGTTGGAAGACGCGGTCGCAGAACTCTATGCCGAGGCCTGCAAGCGCTCGGGAGACACGCCATGAAGAAGCCAATCCAGACCACATCCCAGGCGCACCCGTGGCACGGCATCACCCCGGGTGAGGACGCCCCCGAAATCGTCACCGCGTACATCGAAATCGTCCCCACGGACGCGGTGAAGTACGAGCTGGACAAGGAGTCCGGCATCCTCAAGCTGGACCGTCCGCAGCGCTTCAGCAGCCAGTGCCCCACGCTCTACGGCTTCATTCCGCAGACGTACTGCGACGAACTGGTGGCGAAGCGCTGTGCCGAGCGCACGGGCCTGAAGGACATCAAGGGCGACGGCGACCCCATCGACATCTGCGTGCTGACGGAGAAGGTCATCTCCAGCGGCAACCTGCTGGTGCGCGCGATTCCCATTGGCGGCTTCCGCATGGTCGACGGCGACGAGGCCGACGACAAAATCATCGCGGTGCTGGAGTCCGACCTGGTGTACGGCGAGCTGCAGCACCTCGCGCAGCTTCCGCGCGCGCTGCTCGACCGCCTCAAGCACTACTTCCTCACCTACAAGCAGATTCCCGGTGAGGGGAAGCGCAGCGTGGAGATCGCCGAGGTCTACGACCAGCCGGAGGCGCTCGAGGTCATCAAGCGCAGCATGAAGGACTACGAGCGCATCTACGGCCCGCAGGTCACCACGAAGGCGCGCGCTGTCCGTACGCGCGGCGCGGCGGTGGAGGCGAAGATCGCCAAGCCCTCGAAGGCCAAGACGAAGGCGGCGCGCAAGTCGCGCGCGTCCTGAGCCGGCTCAGCGGACTTCGACCAGCCGCACGCGCTTGTAGATGCGGCGGTCCAGCGGCAGGCGGGTGTCGATGAAGCCGAGCGCTTCATCGAACTCGAAGCTGAAGGTGGGGATGGGCGGGCTGATGGAGATGAGCAGCTCGAACTCCCAGACACTGGTGAGCCGCGAGCGGCCGCCCACGGCCTCGTCCGGCGGCGGGGGCAGCTTCTCCGCCATGGCGCGCACGTCCTTGAGGGCCTCCTTGTCGACCTCGGGCTGGTGGCTGGGCTCCAGAAGGTGCACGTCCACGAGCTGGCCCTTCGCGTCCTGGACGACGCGGATGAGGGCACGGCGCGTGGTGCGGAACTCCTGACGCATCTGCTGGCGCATCTCGCGGCGGGCATTGAGCGTGGGGTCTCCGGCGGTGCTGAGCGGCCTGCGCCGGTCCTCGCCCGGGCCATTCTTCGTGGCGAACGAGCCCGACGCGCCGTAGTCCGCCGCGCGCTCCACCCAGATGCGCGAGTACGCACGGCCGCGCTCCATGCCCATGTCGAAGTAGCCCTGGAGGCCGTGCTCCTTCACGGAGCGGTCGGCGTCCCACGCCTTCATCAACGCCTTGCCGAGCTGGCCGTAATACGGGTGCACCAGCCCGCGTTCCACCCGGCCTCGGCCCACGCTTTCGGATACCAGCTCTTCCACCAGGCGCTGGGCTGAAGGCGGTGCATGCGGGTCCACGCCGCCGTCGAGCTCCGCCGCCACATCGCGATGCGTTCCTGAAAGCGCGGTGACCTGACGGGCCGCGAGTAACAGCCGCGAGCCCGAGACGGCGTTGGCGCCGGGCTCCGCGCGGGGCATGTCCGTGGGGGGCGTCCCCGCCAGGGGCGCGTCCGCGAAGCGGGGCAGCGCCGGAGTCGAGTCCAGGGCCTCCACGTGACGTTCAGGCCGCGCGTCCGCTTGGGGGACTTGCGTGTCGTGGGCGGGCTGGGAACTCATGTGGGCGGGTTCCGTGTGGCGCTCGGACCGGGACTTCGTTTGGGCGGGCGCGGTGTCGCGCTCCGGCGCCGCCTGCCCCGACGGAGCCCGGTGCTTCGCGGCCGTGCGGGGCGCAGGGGGCGCATGGGCGCCGTCCGAACGCTTTGGCGGCACCGGCTGGGCGGCGTCGGCGACCGGGCCCTCGTCCGGCATCAGCGTGTCCTGCGATACACGGGCCTCCGCGACCTCCACATCGACCCATTCCAGGGCAGGCGGCGAGGACGCCGGAGGGGGCCTCGGGACCGGCTCCTCGCGCTCCAGGGTCAGCCACAAGAGCCCATGCACGCCCATGCTGGCGGCGAGCGCTGGCAGCAGGCGTCTGGTGGGCTCCCGAGGCATGCGCCTCCATCTAACCCCGCTTTCACGTCATGCCCTGGGAATCCGCGACGGGAGGATAGGAAATGCAACCCTGACGCGTTTACTCTTCGCGGCATCGGAGGAAGGACCAAGATGTCGACCTCGCTGCTCGCGACGGATGGCTACAAGTTCAGCATGGCGGAGGCCGGCTGGCCGCTTCGTCGGGAAACGTTCTACTACTCGCACCGGCGGGGTGGTCTCCAGGTGATGCCGCTCGATGTGGCGGCTTTCGTCAAGTCGCTCATCCCTGAGCCCAAGGCGGAGGACTACGACTACCTCAGCCGGTACGACTATGAGATGGGCGTGGGGTTCAAGGCGGCCATCCTCCGCCGTGAGAAACTCAGCATTCGCGCCATCCCCAAGGGTGCGCTCTTCTATCCGCGCGAGCCCATCCTCACGCTGACTGGGCCGTCCGCCCTGGTGTCCTGGGTGGAGCCGCTGCTGCTCCAGCTCAACTTCCGCATCCAGGTCGCCACCCTGGCGCTGTCGGACCGGGACGCGCTGGCCCGCGCGCTGGCCACCGTGACGTGCGACGAGCAGAAGGCCATCGCGCTGGAGACGCTCGACTCGGTGGGCGTGAAGGCGGTGCCCATCACCGTGGACACGGAGGGCTACGCCAGGCGCGTCTTCGCCACCGTCAAGGAGCTGGTGGACATCGTCGAGGACCCGTCCCGCATCTTCGAGGTGGGCCTGCGCGCGGCCACCTGTCTGGAGCAGCACGAGGTGGCGCTGCGAAGCTGCAAGGAGGCGGGCGTCACGCGCACCTCCAACGTGGACGGGGCGGCGAAGCTGGGAATGGTCCCCGTGGGCACCATGGGGCACGAGCACATCCAGCGCTATGGCTCGGATGAGGCCGCGTTCCGGGCCATGCGCGAGCGCCGGCCGCAGCGCTCCAGCTACCTGCTGGACACCTTCGACACGCTCACGTCCGGAATCCCCGCGGCCTTCCAGCTCATCCAGGAGGAGCCCGGCAACAACGACTCCATCCGCTTCGACTCCGGCAACAAGAAGCTCCAGTACCTCTACGCGGTGACGCGGGCGCGGGACCTGGGGATTCGGCCCGTCAACATCCTGGAGGATGGACTGGACGCGGAGGCCACGCGGGAGTTCGAGGAGCTGCGGCGGCAGGTGGGCTGGGAGCCGTCGGCCCAGTTCTACGGCTACGGCGGCCACATCATCGCGCGGACCATGGACTGCCCGCTCACCCGGGACAAGGTGGCCGCCATCTACAAGCTGTCTCGCACGGGCAACACGCCGGTGATGAAGTTCGGCAACGAGCTGGCCGAGGGCAAGAAGAGCATCCCCGGCGAGCCCGTCCTCTTCCGCCGCCGCCATGGCTCGGGGCCCATCGGACTGGTCGGCCAGGTGGGCGAGCCCGTCCCGGACGGCTACTTCCCGCTCATGGAGAGCGCGCAGGAAACCCCATCGCTGGTGGGCGCGGAGGAGACGGCGGCCGAGGCGCGTGTCGCCTACACCGCCGCGACGCAGGCGCTGGTGGATGCGCTGCACCGCCGTCACTTCCCCCAGCAGCACCGCTGAGGCCGACATGCCCTTGCCCATTCCCCGCTTTCACGAGGACGCCCGCGTCAGCCAGCTCTACCTGGAGCGTGGCGCGGAGGTGACCGAGGAGGCCCTCCGCTACGTGGCGGAGCACCGCATCCGCCCCTCGCGTGAGGACGCGACGCGCATCGCCGCGTTCGGCATCGACGTGCAGGTGGCCTTCTGCACGCCGGGCGCCAGCCTCTTCGTGCCCGGCGCGGTGGAGGACACCCAGCGCGCGCTGCGCTGGCTCTACGCGAACCTGGACCGGGTGACGGAGCTGGTGTTCTCGCTGGACACCCATCGCGCGTACCACGTGTTCCATCCGTCCTGGTGGCGGGACGCGGAAGGCCGGCCGCCGCCGCCCTTGACGGCCATCACCGCGGCGGATGTTCGCTCCGGCCGCTGGCGGGCCACGCGCTTCCACGAGGAGAGTCTGGCCTACTGCGAGCAACTGGAGTCCAGCGGCCGGTATGTGCTCACCGTCTGGCCCTTCCACGCGATGCTGGGCGGCCTGAGTCACGCGCTGGTTCCGTCCGTCTTCGAGGCGAGCCTCTTCCACGCCCTGGTGCGCGACGTACCCACGCACTTCGAGCTGAAGGGGGAGCACCCGCTCACGGAGAACTATTCCGTGCTCTCACCCGAGGTGACGGAGCTGAAGGGGCAGCGGGTCGGGGCCTTCAACACGCGCCTCTTCGAGCACCTGATGTCCTTTGACCGCGTCTATGTGTTCGGCCAGGCCAGCTCCCACTGCGTGCTGAACACGCTGCTGGACCTGCGGCGTCACATCGAGCAGACGGACCCGTCGAAGATGGGCCGCATCCACATCCTGGAGGACGCCATGAGTCCGGTGCCGGCGCCTCCCCTGGCGCCGCTGCCCGCCTCGTTGGACTTCCCCCGGTTGGCGAAGGAGGCCCTCCGGGACTTCCAGGCGGCGGGAATGCGGGTGGTCCGGACCTCGGACCCGCTGGAAGGGTAGCCGGGCGGCATTCCGGGCGCGTGCGCCCACGTACCCAGCGTGTGGTAGAATCTCCCGTTCGTTCCCGGCGAGGCTGGGGACCTCCGCGTCGGTGAAGGGGGAGTCATGGCCGCTCAATTCAATCCGCCTGCGTTCACGGTGCAGGTCGGCTCACACGGCGCGGATGCGCTGAGTGTTTCGAGCATTTCCGGCACCGAGGCGTTGAGCCACCTGTTCGACTTCCGGGTGGACTTCTTCGCCAAGGATGGCAACCCCATCGCCACCCGTGAGCTGCTGGAGCAGGACGCGTTGCTCACCCTCTCCATCCGCGACAGCGCGCCCCGCTACGTGCACGGCTGGGTCCGCGAGGTGGAATCGCTGGGCATGAAGACGGGCCGCCGCCGCTACCGGGCGCACGTGGTGCCCCGGTTGTGGCGGCTCACCCAGCACCACCGCAGCCGCATCTTCCAGCAGAAGTCCGTGCCGGACATCCTCAAGGACGTCCTGGACGCGGCGGGCGTGAAGATGCGGCTGGCCCTGTCCGGCAGCTACGCCCCCCGCGAGTACTGCGTGCAGTACCGGGAGAGCGACTTCGCCTTCCTCAGCCGCATCATGGAGTGGGAGGGCATCTTCTACTTCTTCGAGCACACCGAGGACGGGCACACCCTGGTGCTGGGGGACAAGCCCAGCGCGCACGCGCCCCTGCCGCAGGGCCAGCAGCTCCCGCTGCGTCCCAGCCTGGGCAAGGAGGTCGTGGAGGGGGAGTACCTCTCCGCGCTGGAGGTGGTGCACCGGCTGCGCCCCGGCGCCGTGCACCTGAAGGACTTCGACTTCGAGAAGCCCGGCCTGGACATCTCCGGTAAGGCGCAGGCGCCCGAAGGTGTCACGGAGCTGGAGCTCTACGACTATCCGGCGGGCTACGTGGCGCCGGGCGTGGGCAAGGCGGCGACGAACGTGCGCACGGAAGCAGCCAGCATGGGCGGGCGCACGCTGATGGGGCAGGGCGTGGCGCCGCGCCTGACGCCCGGGTACCTGCTGGAGGTGCAGTCCCCGGAGGATGGCACCTTCGCGGGCGAGTACCTGGTGACGGAGGTGGTGCATTCGGGCACGCAGCCGGACGTCAGCGCGGGCAGCGAGGCGATTCAGGGCCTGTACCGCAACCAGTACCAGCTGCTCCCCAAGGCCGTGCCCTTCCGGCCTCGGCGCCTGACGCCCCTGCCGCAGCTGGCGGGCCCGCAGACGGCCACGGTGGTGGGCCCCGCGGGCGAGGAGATTCACACCGACGAGCACGGGCGCATCAAGGTGCAGTTCCACTGGGACCGCGAGGGCAAGCGCGACGAGAGGTCTTCGTGCTGGGTGCGCGTGGGACAGCCGTGGGGCGGCCCGGCCTGGGGTGACGTGTGGCTGCCGCGCATCGGCCAGGAGGTGGTGGTGCGCTTCCTGGAAGGCGACCCGGACCGGCCGCTGGTGGCGGGCGCCGTCTACAACGGCACCAACACGGTGCCGTATGGCCTGCCGGGGGAGAAGACGAAGTCCACGCGCAAGAGCGCCTCCAGCCTGGGCAGCGACGGCTTCAACGAGATCCGCATCGAGGACGCGGCGGGCCAGGAGGAGGTCTTCACCCACGCGCAGAAGGACGAGGACCTGCTCACGGAGAACGACAAGGACCAGCAGGTGACGGGCTTCGAGGACCTGCTGGTGAAGAAGGACCGCAAGCGCACGGTGGAGGGCAACCAGGAGCTGCGCGTGGGCATGGACGACGTGGGCGTCGTCGAGCAGAACCAGACGTTGCTGGTGCAGGGCAACCGCTCCACCCGGACCACGCTGTCCCACGACGAGGCAGTGGAGGGCAACCAGACGATGACGGTGGGCGGGAACCTCACCGCGCTGGTGCTCCAGGGCGCCATGGAGAACGTGGGGGCCGCGAAGGCCACCACCATTGGCGGCGTCTACAGCGTCAACGTGGCGCTGGCCTACAACGAGGCCACCGGCGGCGCGCGTGGCCTCCAGGTCGCCGCCGCGCACACCGAGCACGTGCTGGGTTCGCGGCAGGAGACGGTCGGCAAGGACAAGACGGTGGACGTCGGCATGGACTGGGACTTGCGCACCAAGGGCCAGCTCACGCTGACCATCGGCAAGGACTGGGAAGAGGACATCGGGAAGACCACCGGCCTCTACATCACCGAGGCCATGGCGGGCCTGGCCAAGAAGTTCGAGCTGAAGGCAGACACGTTCTCGCTGCTCGTCGGTGACAACCTCATCCTGAAGATGGAGAAGTCCGGCAAGGTGACCTTCGCCCTCAAGACGCTCACCGTCGACGGCAAGGAAGTGAAGATCAAGGGCGGCAAGGTGAAGATGGAGGCGGCTGGTTCGCTCAAGAGCGACTCGCGCAAGGCGAAGGAGCTGGAGCACTTCAAGGAGCCAGACCCCGTCAACGTCGAGTTCAACCTCAAGGGCATGGACGGCAAGCCCATCAAGGACCAGCCCTTCGAGCTGCACATGCCCGACGGCACCATCAAGAAGGGCCGCGTGGACGGGAGCGGGAAGGGCGTGGTGGAGAAGGTGCCGCCCGGCGACTACCGCGTCGTCTTCCCGGAGATGTCAGGCCGCATCAACAAGGGTTCCTGAGCCGTACCCGCCCGCGCGGGCACACGCGCCATTTCGGATAGGCCAGCGATGGAAACGTACGTCGTCAAGGACGGGGATTCCCCCGACTCAATCGCGCAGAAGTACGGGTTCAAGGAATGGAAGCTCATCTACGAGCATCCGGACAACGGGGGCCTGCGCGCCACTCGCGGCGCCAATGAAGTGAAGGCGGATGACCGGGTCATCATCCCGGACCTGCCAGAGAACCAGGTGTCCGCCGGAGGGCCGCAGAACCTCATCGCCACGCCGGGAACGCCGCTCACCTTGCCGCCCGTCCACTTCGACGCGCACATGCACATCATGAGCGGCAACTGCACGCCCATGCCCGCGCTGGTGCAGATGATGAAGGACAAGGGGCTGGGCTTCCTCGTGGGCACGGGCACCAGCCGCACGAAGATCAACCGCCTGGGCTTCTGGGCGGCGAAAATCCCGTTCGCGCCCGACATCGGTGATGTGTCCCACCGCGACACGCACCGCATTGGCGAAGAGGCCGTGCGCTCCAATGACAGCCTTGCCCAGGACCGGACGGGATACACCTCGGATGGAATGGGCAACGTGGAGGAGTACACCATCCCCGCGCCCCTGCGAGCCTATGTGTCCACGCAGGGCCACGCGGAGGCCAGTGCTTCCTACCTGGGCATGTCCATCGTCCTCACCATGGACATGGATTACTGCCACCTGGCTGGCTACCAGGGGGACCCTATCTACAGCTCGGATTTCGATGGGGCCGAGCCCCGCTTCACCTACCGCTGGCGCACGAAGTCCGACGACCCTGGCGAGCTGATTGAAGCGAAGCCCGATGAGATACGGCTTCACGAGACGTGGGACCGGCAGCTCCGACACACCGAGCAGGTGGTCGCGGAGAATCCCTTCCGGCTGCTGCCCATGTTTCACTTCGAACCGCGCCGCTTCATCAAGAACGAGGACAAGTCGTTCCCCTTCGAGAAGGTGGTGACGGCCTCCAAGGCGGCTCCCTACATCGGCTTCAAGATGTACACGCCCCAGGGCTACATGCCCAAGGAGCGCCATGCGCCGGTGAAGGACATCCTGAGCTGGTTCTTCTCCGAGTGCGCGTCGAACGACATCCCGCTGATGACCCACTGCACGCCGTCCGGCTTCTACACGCACGAGCGACGCTTCTACCTGGACCACGAGCCGGACGAGGCCATCCGCAACGACCCGAAGTACTGGCCTTCGAAGGACGCCATCGCCAAGGCCGACGCGGACATCACCAAGGCGCGCGACTACGTGACGGAGCTGGAGGCGAGCTGGAAGAGCCACATCCCGCTCGTGCTCCGCCGCGCGCGCAATGGCGTGGAGGACGCCATCGAGGCCAAGGAGAAGCTGCTGAACCCGGGCCGGATGCGTTACTTCTATGAGAACTACGTGCACCCGGAAGCGTGGCGCCCGGTGCTCAATGACAACCCGAAGCTGCGCCTGTGCCTGGCGCACTTCGCCAGCGACGGCACCTTCTGGGACTTCCGCAAGGGGTTGACCGTCAAGCAGGATGGCCAGAAGGTCCAGTACGACAAGAGCTGGATTGGCTCCATTGTCGAGCTGTGCAACGAGTTCCCCAACTTCTACACAGACATCTCCTATCTGGACCTGATGGAGAAGCAGAAGTGGAAGCTGCTGGCTGAAATCCTCAAGTCCAGCCCGTGGATGTTGAAGAAGGTCATGTTCGGCACCGACTGGTACATGATTACCGCCGAGCCCGTGGCATACGCGGCCTGGTACAGCCGCACCATCCGCGGGCTGGAGTTCATCCAGAAGGAGCTACCGACGCAGGTGAACCTCTTCACCCAGTTCGCCATCGTCAATCCCATGCGCTACTACCGCATGATGGAGGTCGCCCCGAAGATGAAGGAGGGCCTCAAGAAGCTTCAAACGGACCTCAACGTGACGGGCGCCGCGGTGGACAAGCTCGAGGACAACTTCACGACGCTGATGCGGCTGCAGCACCCGCTGGAGCAGATTGACAAGGCGGGCGGCCTGGCCAGCGGTCCCATGTTGTTCACCGCGACCACGAAGGCGAAGTAGGAGCCCCGCCCATGGAGCCCAACAAGGACCCCTTCCTGCTGACGCCCGGGCTGCCCGCGGCCGCGGCGCCTGTGCGTCATCCCTCACCGTTCCCCTGGAATCAGGTGGCGCTCGTGTTTCCATCGCCGGCGCCGGATTCGGTGTCGGTGCTCACGCTGAATGACAAGCTCTGGCGGCTGGAGCTGTCCGGCTCCGAGGTGCGCCGCGTCGAGGTGGATGACGAGTACCTGGAGCAGGTCTCCGGAGGCGAGCTGCAAGGGATGCTGCCTCCGTCACCCACGCACCTGGCGTACCTCCAGACTCGCAGCCTGGTGATGTACGACCTCAAGTGGCAACTGGCCAAGACGTGGTTCATGGTCGAGCGACTGGAGGAGGTCGCCATCCGCGGCGCGTGGATTTCTCACGCCCCGCTGGTGGTGGCGGCGGAGCTGGAGGACACCACGAATTATGCCCGCACCTCCCGCATCTCCTTCCGGCTGCGCACCTGGCGGCTGGAGGGCGAAAAGCGCGCGAAGTTGGGCTCGCTGGAGCTGGGCTCCGTCGTCGGCGCGGTGAAGTGGGACGCGGGGGCGGGGCTGGTCGCGGTGCAGAAGCCCGGCGTGGCGCTGGAGCTCTACGGGCCTGACCTGGCCAAGCCCCAGCCGGAGCACCCGCTGGCGCTCGCGCTGCGCAAGCTGACGGTGGATGGCCTCACGTTGCAGTCGCTGCGTTTGCATCCCTCGTTGCCGGTGGCGCTCGTGGCCCTGGGCCGTGACGTGACGCCGAAGCGGGAGGAGGGGAAGGAGAAGCCCGAGGACCCTGGCATCTGGCGCGTGTCGTGGGAAGGCGCGCCCGCGGTGACGGCGCGGCTGGCGCGCTATGCCTCCGGGGAGTCGGTGACGCTGGGCTCGCTGTCGCCCGAGGGTGACTGGCTCTACTACCGCGTCCTGAACAGCGCGGGCCGCAACCCGCACCTCTACGTGCAGCAGGTGGGCGCGGCCTTCAAGCCGCCCCTGGTGCTGGGCGCTGTCCCGGAGAAGGGCGCGGCGCTGCTGTGGACGGGCGGGGTGCCGTCGCTCGTCATGTATGACGGGACGAAGGACGCGCTGGTTCACTGGAAGCTGGCGGGCGCGGCGGCACCGGCGAAACCTCCCGCGTCGCCGCCCAAGCCAGACGGGAAGTGAGGGTACGGCACAGCGTCCCTTGAGACGCTGCGCGGCGCTGCGCCAGCGACGCCTCTCTCGCGTCGCCAGGCCCGGCAGGATGTGAGGGCTCGGCTCAGCGTCCCTTGAGACGCTGGGTCGCCCAGCGCGCGGCGGCTTCGCACAGCACCTTCGAGGCCGCTTCGCCCGGCTGGGCGTGGGCGCTCAGCTCCACCACCTCGTGGAAGAGGTCCAGCGCCAGGCCTTCGTCCCGCTGCACCTGTCCGGCGAAGAGCACCACCGGCGTGCTGTGCTCGCGGGCCAGCCTCGCGATGCCGCCCGGGCCTTTGCCCAGCGCTGTCTGCCGGTCGAAGCGCCCCTCACCGGTCAGCACCACGTCCGCCATCAGCACGCGCCGCTCCAGGCCCAGCGCGCGTGACACCAACTCGTAGCCGGGCACCAGTCGCGCGCCAGCGAGGGCCAGCAGGCCAAAGCCGAAGCCTCCCGCCGCCCCCGCGCCGGGCCAGCCCGCGGACGTATCCCCCAGCACCGTTGCCGCGTGTGCCAACGCCGCCTCCAGTGCTTCCACGCCGGCCTCGTCCGCGCCCTTCTGTGGACCGAAGAGCCGCGCGGCTCCGTCCGGCCCCAACAGGGGCGAGGTGACGTCCGTGGCACCCAGCAGCTCCACGGCGCCCAGGCGAGGATGACGACCACTCGCGTCCACGCGGGCGAGCTGGGCCAGCGCCGCGCCTCCCGGGGGAAGAGGCTGTCCTCGCGCGTCCAGGAAGCGGAAGCCCAGGGCGCTGAGCGCCCCGGTGCCCGCGTCCGTGGTGGCGCTGCCACCCAGGCAGACGATGAGACGTTCGCAGCCCGACTCCAGCGCCGCGTGCATCAGCTCGCCGGTGCCATACGTGGATGCCTTCAACGCATCGCGAGCCTCGGGCGCCAGCAGCGACAGGCCGGACGCGGAGGCCATCTCCACCACCGCCGTGCGTCCGTCCTCCACCAGGGCCCAGTGTGCTTCCACGGGCGCGCCCAGCGGTCCACGCACCACCTGCTGACGACGCTCGCCGCGCAGGCCCGTCAGCAGCGCTTCCACCGTCCCAGGCCCGCCATCCGCGAGCGGCGCCACGTCCAACACCACTTCCGGCGAGGACTCACGGAGGCCGCGAGCCATGGCTTCAGCCGCTTCCACGGCGGACAGCGTTCCCTTGAATTCTTGCGGTGCGACGAGCCAGCGAGGAGAAATCACGGTGAAGGGCTTGGCGCTTTCTGAGGTGTCCAGGGAACTCCAGAAGGCCAGGGGACCTGTACCGCGTCCTCTACCTGCGAGAGCCCCCACCCCTGGCATACCACTCCCAACGTCATTCCCACTCCTGGGGTGATGCGTGTTTCATCACTTCTATGTATCAACCGGACGTTAGCGCCGCGAATTCCTATAAAGACTTGAATTGAAAAGTGGCAATTCAAGCATTTGTCGCCGCGTGCCAGGCCTCCGCATGCCAGTCCAGCAAAGGGCGCGGAGCCTTCAGTGAAGGGGCCACGCGCTGAGACACACGCTCCAGCCGCTCCAGCAGCGTGGCCACTGTCTCCGCGGGTTGGCGTGAGGGGCCTTGGATGCGCTGGCAGAAGAAGGTCCGACAGCCGAAGGGCCGGTCCGCGTACACCGAGCAGCGCAGGCCCGTGGCGTCCAGGTAGGGACAGCCGCCGTCCGCGCGAGGTGGCGGCAGCGGGCGCCCTCGGGACAGCAGCTCCCATTCAGGCTGCCACAGCCAGGGCTGGCGCTTCGTGATGGCCAACTGACAGCACTCGCCGCTGGCCGGGCAGGAGTAGGGGGCGTAGGCCGCGTCCGCCTGGCGGTAGACAGCGCGCACTTCCTTCAGCGCGCGCTCCCTTTCACGGGTGCCACCCAGGGGCGCGTCGTCCGCCTCGTCGTCCCAGTCCCGCGTCCGCATGGGCGAATCCTCAGAGCACCCGGAGCACGAAGCACTTCAGGTAGCGCGTCTCACGCAAGTTGAGCAGCACGGGGTGGTCCCGGCCGGCGCCGCGGCGCTCGATGATTTGCACGCGGCGGCGGGCATCCGCGGCGGCGGAGGCGAGCATGTCCTCGAAGGCCTGCTCGTCCACGTGGTACGTGCAACTGGCGGTGATGAGGATGCCGCCGGGCCGCAACAGCTGCAGGGCGCGGAGGTTGATTTCCTTGTACCCGCGCACCGCGGCGGGGATGGCGTCCTTGTTCTTCGCGAAGGACGGCGGGTCCAGGACGATGGTGTCGAAGCGTTTGCCCTCGTCTACCGCGTCGCGGAGGAAGTCGAAGGCGTTGGCCACCACCACGTCCAGGTTGTTCAGCTTGTTGGCCGCGGCGTTCTCCCGAAGCTGCGCCGATGCCGCTTCGGAGATTTCAATCGCCGTGACGTGCCTGGCCCGCGTGGCGAGCTGGAGCGCGAAGCCGCCGACGTAGGAGAAGCAGTCCAGCGCCTCGCCGTGGGCATAGTGCGCGGCCATGACGTGATTCTCGCGCTGGTCCAGGAAGGCGCCCGTCTTCTGGCCCTCCAGCAGGTCCGCGCGCATCTTCACCAGGCCCTCGTCGAAGGACACCGGGCCGGGATGTTCGCCGCGCAGCACGCCCTTCTCCGGGGTGAGGCCCTCCAGGTTGCGCACGCCCACGTCGGAGCGGTTGATGATGCCGCGCGGGTTGAACTGCGCCTGGAGCAGGTCGGCGATGAGCGCCTTGCGCTGCTCCATGGCGGGGACCAGGAACTGCACGCTGAGGAAGTCGCCGTAGCGGTCCACCACGAGCCCGGGCAGGCCGTCCGCCTCGCCATGCACCAGGCGGTACGTCTTCTCCCCCGGGAGCGCGAGCTGGCGCAGCCGGTCCGCGGCCAGGAGCCGCTCCCGGAAGAAATCCGCGTCCACCGCGACGTCGTCGAAGGAGAGCCAGCGCAGGGAAATCTTCGAGTGCTTCGAATAGAAGGCCTTGCCCAGGAACCATCCCCGGGTGTCCGTCACGCGCACCACCTCGCCGCCGGGCAGCCCGGGGTCTCCATTCAGGTCCGCGCGGTAGATCCACGGGTGGCCGCCCTGCCAGCGCTCCACGCCGCGGCGCAGCAGGGACACCTGGGGAAGGCCGTCCGGGCCCAGCTCGGGCGAGGTGCGGTCCGGGGCGGGCTTCTCAGGGCGGGTGTGGGGACGGCCCCGGCCCTGCTGCTGAGAGGAGGGGCCCGAGGGCCGGTTTCCGCTTCGGCGCGGGTAGGGGGGCTTGGAAGAGGTGGACATGGCGTTCGCGGCGTATACTCGCAACCCGCGTGAGATACGAGTTGCTCCTCCAGACGATGACGCCGGGCTCGCCTTATGAGGCGGCGCGGGTGGATGCCCTCCTTTCCGAGCGGGGTGTGGTCGCCCGGCCGGACGGCGTGCGCAGGTGGTCCTTCAAGAATGGCGACGTCGACGTCGGCGAGCTGCGTGAGGGCGGCCAGGTGGTGGCCACCGAGCTGCGCGTGCCGCTGTCGGACCGCCCCGACCTGATGCGCGAGGCCGTGGAGGCCGCGGCGGCCCTGGCCTCCGAGGCCGGTGTCCGGCTGGTGGACCCGCAGCTGGGCCGCTCGCTGACCGGCAATGACGACGCCGGCGTGATGGAGCAGTACGTCCGCACGGCGCGCTACGCGGGCGAGGTGGCCGGCGTGCCCGAGGCGATGGGCGCGGGCAGCTACGCGCTGGAGACGGAGGGCTCCCGCGGCTTCCAACTCTCCACGCGCATGGTCCTCATTGCCATTGGCATCTTCGTGGTCCTGTACCTGGTCGTGGACACCTTGGTGGGGCAGCTCGGCGGGCGCTGACGCGGCGGCGGAAGACGAGCACGACCCCTCTCGAAGCGTTACCTTGGGGGCGTGTTCCGCTACCTCCTCCTCGCCCTCATCGTGGTGCCCTTCCTCGAGCTCTACCTGCTCCTGGCCATTGGCCGGCAGATAGGACCCATGCCCACGCTTGCCTGGGTGCTGGTGTCCGGCCTGGTGGGCACCGCGCTCTCCCGGCGGGAGGGCAGGCGGGTGCTGCGCCACTGGCGTGAGTCCATGGCGCGCGGCCAGGTGCCCGAGGAAGGCATCCTCAGCGGCGTGCTGGTGCTGGCCGGCGGCGTGCTGCTCGTCATCCCCGGCATCCTCACCGACGTCGTGGGGCTGCTGCTCCTGCTTCCGCCCGTGCGGCGCCTCATCTCCGCGCGCGTGCGTCGCACCCTGGAGCGCAAGGTGCGTGAGGGCTCGATGCACGTCACCACCTTCGGTGGCGGGGCGTTTGGAGGCGGCTTCCACGCGTCCATGGGAAGCCCTTTTCCCGGAGGCCCCGTGCCGCGTTCTCCGCGGACCGGTGCCCTGGAGCCGGATGCCGGCGGCACCGTGGCCCGCCGGCCTCAGGGCCAGCAGCCGGAGGTAGATGCCGAGTTCACCGAGGAGGAGCCCCGGCGGAGCTGATGCGCCGCCCGGACGTCAGTTCCCGCGCGAGCCCAGGCTGCCCACGCTGGCTTCCAGCG
The DNA here is from genome assembly GCF_006547365.1 of Myxococcus sp. AB056. Taxonomy (NCBI): domain Bacteria; kingdom Pseudomonadati; phylum Myxococcota; class Myxococcia; order Myxococcales; family Myxococcaceae; genus Myxococcus; species Myxococcus sp. AB056. Next base: position 18,424 of record NZ_VHLB01000032.1, read on the forward strand.
TGGTGGAGCCGGTGCGCCACGGCCGGGCCTGGTCCCTCAGCCACGTCCCAAGGCGGGCCACCAGGGCGCAGCCCACCAGCAGCGATACGCCGATGCCCAGTCCCTCCAGAAGCGTCAGGGTGGGGCCCACGCGGCTGGACAGGCCCGCGTAGCTGGACCAGCCGTACACGATGGGCAGGTGCAGCACGTAGACCCAGAGCGACAGGCGGCCCAGGGGCGCCAGCAGGCCGCTGACCTTGCGCGGCAGCAGGTTGACCACGCCCAGCACCATCATCCCCTGGCCCACGCGGTACGCCACCAGCCACGCGCTGGCGGTGCCCCAGTCCTGGTTCTGCCCGCGCATGAACCAGAAGAGGCCGCCGCCCAGAATCAGCAGCGCCAGCCCCTGCGGCACGCCGGGGCGGAGGGTGCCCAACAGGCTCGCGGCCAGGGCGCCCGCGAAGAAGTAGCTGGCCCACGGGAAGAAGGGGAAGCGGCTGGCGCCGCCACTGCCGATGAGCTGCGTCAGCGGCCCGGGCAACCCTTCGCCCAGGGTCCACAGGGTCGCGCTCACCAGTGGCAGGCCCACCGCGACCACCGCCAGCATCACCGTGCGTCCCCAGCGGCCCGGCGTCACCGCCAGCAGGGTGGCGCCCACCAGGAGGGCGAAGCCGATGCACTGGAGCGCGTCGAAGACGAGCACCTTCGTCAGCATCCGCTCGGTCATCCCCATCTGGATGACCGTGGACCACCCGGGCCAGTGGACGAGGTAGCCCAGGAAGATGAGCAACAGCGCGCGCCGCACCCGCTTGCCGTAGGTGTCCCGGGCCGCGGTGGGCTTCGAGCCCAGCGCCGCGACCACCGCCCACCCCGCGACCATCAGGAACAGGGGCGCGGTGATGCCTCGGCAGGTCCAGTAGTGCTGGACCCACACGTCCGCGCGCACGTCCGGCGACAGCACCGCGTCCAGCGTGTGGCCAATGACCATCGCCATCACCGCGAGTCCGCGCGCGCAGTCGAGTCCGGGGTGCCGGGTGTCTCGTTTCTGGAAGGTGAAGGTAGGGCCGAGTTGACTCACGAGGTCTCCAGCATAGGCCGTGACTCGGGCCACGTCTCGAAAACGCATGAACCCGTCAGCCCCCACTTCACGGAGAGACAGGGCGCCCTGACGGGTCGTGTGGTGCTACAGGGAAAGACATGCACCTGCACGCCCTGCTGCCCAGCTTGCTGTTGCTTGTCTTCCTGGCTCCTCTCGGCGCGCGCGCCGCGTCGGGGGATGAGTGGCTGGGGCCAGACAAGCCCAAGCACTTCGCGGCGTGTTTCGTGTTCGCGGGCGCGGGGTACGCCGGGGGCGCGCTGCTCTTCGACAATCCCCACGCGCGCTGGCTCACCGGCGCGGGGCTCGCGATGGGCGCCGGGGTGGGCAAGGAGCTCTATGACCTGGGGCGCGGGACGACGTTCTCGATGAAGGACCTGGCGTGGGACGCGGTGGGCACGGCGTCCGGGCTCGCGGTGTCGTACGTGGTGGACCGGCTCGTCTTCCGCCGTGACGACACGCCGTCCGAGGTGGCCCGCCGGGCGCGGCTACGTCGCCCCGTCGCGCTCCGCCCCTACGTCGCTGGGGACGGGGGCCTCCCGCGTGGGTTCGCCACGCGCATGGCGTTCGACGAGTTGTACCAGCTCCTCTCGATGCAGCCTCGGGTCCACCGTCACCAGGGCGCCGCCGCGGCCGGAGGCGCTGGAGACGAGCACGGTGACCTTGCCGCGCGGGCATTGGTTCATGCAGCCGGAGGGGAGCACGCGGACCTGTTCTCCCAGGCCGCGTTCGGTGAGCGTGCCTTGGAGCCAGCGCGGCAGGTCCAGTCCTCCGGCACGCGTGCCGCCCTTCATCAGGCACTTCCGGCAGACGAGCACCTCCACGTCCTCCACCGGACCACCGCCGCTGTCGTCCCGCATCCGTCCTCCATCGTCTCGTCGATGCCGCTCGATGCGCCGCGCGCCCGGCCCTGAGGCTCGGGGGCCCTGTTGGTTGCAGCACGCACGGCGGGCTGAGACTGGGAGGTAGCGCGCTGTCAGAAGTCCCGCAGGCCACCCTGGTCGTTCGAGTGCTTCCGGAGCGGGAAGGCGGCCCGGTGGCTGATGGGTCCGGAAAGCGGACGTACAGGGATGTCGCGACACAGCATTCCTCCCGGGCTGATTGCTGGTAGCTTGCGCCGCGCTATCGAAGCGGCCATGGAGGGCTTCCATGATTCAGAACCGGTGGGTCTCGCTGCTGTCGCTGTCCGCTCTGGGCGTCAGTGCGCTCACGGGGTGTGAGCGGACGCCGCCGCCCGCCGAGGCGCCCGTGGCTGCGCCGGAAGCCCAGAAGCTGCCGGCGCCCAAGCCGATGACGGCCGAGCAGCTCGCGCACTTCTTCAAGCCGCTGCCCCAGCGCAAGGACGCGCCGCCTCCTCCCGAGGATACCGATGCCCAGGTGGCGCTGGGGCGGATGCTCTACTTCGAGCCGCGCCTGTCGAAGAACCACGACGTGTCCTGCAACACCTGCCACGGCCTGACGACCTTCGGCGTGGACAACAAGGCGCTGTCGGACGGCCACAAGGGGCTGAAGGGCACGCGCAACTCGCCCACCGTGTACAACGCGGCCGGGCACATCGCGCAGTTCTGGGACGGGCGCGCGGACACGCTGGAGGCGCAGGCCACGGGCCCCATCCTCAATCCGGTGGAGATGGCCATGCCGGATGAGAAGCGCGTGCTGGCCACGCTGACCTCCATCCCGGAGTACACGAAGCGTTTCCGTGAGGCCTTCCCGGGCGACAAGAAGCCGGTGACCATGGCCAACACCGCGCGCGCCATCGCCGCCTTCGAGCGCAAGCTCGTCACGACCTCTCGCTTCGACGCCTTCGTGGGCGGCAAGCACGACGCGCTCACTGAGCAGGAGCAGCGGGGCCTGCAGCTCTTCGCCACCACCGGGTGCACCACCTGCCACAACGGCCCCGCCGTGGGCGGTACCTCCTTCCAGAAGCTGGGCCTCATCGAGGACTACCCGGGCCTGAAGGACGCGGGCCGCTTCGACGCCACGAAGAACGAGGATGACCGGGGCAAGTTCCGAGTGCCCACGCTCCTCAACGTGGACAAGACGGGGCCGTACCTGCACGACGGCAGCGTGGTGGAGCTGCCGCAGATGGTGCGGCTGATGGCGAAGCACCAACTGGCGCGCACGCTGACGGACCCCGAGGTGGACGACCTGGTCGCCTTCCTCAAGAGCCTCACGGGGGAGCTGCCCCCCGCGGAGTTCATCGCCCCGCCGGAGCTTCCCCCCAGCACCGCGAAGACGCCCAAGCCGGACCCGTCTTAAACGTGCGCGGCGCCCCGCGCGTTGCTAAGCAGCGAGGCCCATGGACCGAATGCTCTTCTACGCCCACTCCGGGCTCCGCTATCTGGTGCTGCTGGCTGGAATCCTGGCCCTCGCGTACTTCGTCTCCGGGCTCGCCACCCGGAAGCCCTTCGACAAGCTGGGGCGCATCCTGGGCTCGGCCTACTCCGGGCTGCTCCAGCTTCAGGTGCTGCTGGGCGTCGGCGTGCTGGTGACGCGCTTCTATTACCCGGCGCTCATCGGGCACATCGTGATGATGGTGCTCGCCGCCGGCGTGGCGCAGGCGACGCTGTCCATCAACCGCCGCAAGCCGCAGCCGACCTTCGTGCTGCCGCTGGTGGGCGTGGCGGTGTCCATCGTCTTCATCATCGGCGGCATCATGGCCATTAGCCGTGGCGTGTTCACCACGACGGCGATGTGAGCCGCGCCGGGTAAATGCTGCGCTGAATCACGGCGCGCGGCGCAAATGCTGCGCGCATCAGGCCAACCCCCACGCATGTTCGCCTGGGTGTTGGCCTTTCGTCATTCTGGCCCTCGCATTGCAATTCGTGTCGTGCGTGCCGGGCAGTGAGCCCGGCCTCCCTTCGAGGAGGGGCACGCGGCGATGCGGACACACGCCCAGGACGGACGACCGCGCATGGCGCGGGGGCTCGTCCCCGTCATTCAGCTTCTGGCCCTGGTGGCGGCGCCAGTGGCGGGGGCGCAGAGCGCCTCGCAAGGGGCCACGCTCTTCACGCAGCGCTGCGCCACCTGTCACACGGTGGGCGAGGGCGACCGCGTGGGGCCGGACCTGCACGGCGTCATGGAGCGGCGCGACGAGGCATGGGTCACCCGCTTCATCACCAGCCCCAGCGCCGTCATTGACGAAGGCGACCCGGTGGCGAACGCGCTGCTGAAGCAGTTCAACGGCATCCGCATGCCGGACCAGCAGCTGGCTCCCGAGGAGCTCGGCGCCCTCTACGCCTTCTTCCGCGACTGCACGAAGAAGGGGGCGGGCGGCTGCAAGCCGTCGCCCGCGGCGAAGATGGGCACGGACGCGACCTCGGAAGAGGTTGCGCGCGGCCGCCGGCTCTTCGAGGGCACGGAAGCCCTGGCGAAGGGCGGTCCCGCCTGTTTCGGCTGTCATGACGTGCGCGGGCTGGGCGTGGCGGGCGGCGGCACGCTGGGGCCCAACCTCACCTTCGCCTTCGCGCGCATGGGCGAGCGCGGCATGCGGCCTCTCCTGGCGAAGCTGGACACGCCGATGATGGCCGCGCTGTACGCGAAGGCCCCGCTGGAGGAGGAGGAGCAATACGCCCTCAAGGCGTACCTCGCGGACGTGTCGCGCGACGGCAGCAAGCCTCGCACGGACAGGGACTTCTTCTACCTGGGCCTCGTCGGGATGCTCGCGGTGCTCGGGTTCATGGGCGTTGCCTTCAACGCGCACACCAAGCGAGGTCAGCCGTGAGTGAAGCCCTCTTCTCCGCCATCCCCTACGTGGCGGCGGGCGCGGCCGTGGTGGGCGTGGCGCGCCGGCTGATGGCACGCGCGCCCGCGAATGCCCCCAGCGCGCCCACGCCCTGGACGCTCTCTGGGCGGGCCGTGCTGGCGGGGGGCGTCATCGTGGCCCTCATCCACCTGCTGGGGCTGCTGGCGCCGCGCGCGATGCAGGCCTTCAATGCGTCGCCGGGCCGCCTCTTCACGCTGGAGGCGGTGGGCCTCATTGGCGCGCTGCTGCTCGCCTGGGGTCTGGTGGGCCTGACGCTGCGCCGGGCTCGAGAAGGGCAGTGGAGCACCGCCGCGCTGCTGGGGTTGTTGTTCGCGCAGTCGTGCTCCGGCCTCTACCTGGCGGTGGCGCTGCGCTGGGGCTCGGCCTGGTACGTCCACGTGGTGGTGCCGTACCTGCGCTCGGTGCTGGCCTTCCAGCCGGACGCGTCGCTGCTGACGCAGGCGCCCTTCATCGTCCAGTTCCACACCCTGTTCGGGATGGTGGTGCTGGCCCTGGCTCTCTTCATCCGCGCGCGGCCCGAGCCCATCACCGCGCCCCTGCTCGTCACGCCTCGGGAGGAGACCGCCCGCTGACGCGGCGGCACACCCGTCATGAAAGATGCCTCGAATCGCTTTCCTTGTCGTGCCCTGACCGCTGCCTGGATGGGCCCGCTGGCCGCGCTCTCCCTGGCGGGCTGTAGCGGCCCGGTGAACAACCAGCAGGGCTACATGCCCGAGCAGCCCGTGGCCTTCTCCCACGCCGTCCACGCCGGGCAGTACGGCCTGGATTGTCAGTACTGCCACGTGGGCGCGGAGAAGAGCCGCCACGCCGGCGTGCCCTCCACCAGCGTGTGCATGAACTGCCACACGCAGGTGAAGACGGACTCGCCCGAAATCCAGAAGGTCGCGGCCGCGGTGGCGGAGAACAAGCCGCTGGCGTGGGTGCGCATCCACCGCCTGCCGGACCACGCGTACTTCAACCACGCCAGCCACGTGGGCGCGGGCCTGGACTGCCAGACGTGCCACGGGCCCGTGCAGGAGATGGTGCGCGTGGAGCAGAAGGAGCCCATGACGATGGGCTGGTGCCTGGACTGCCACCGCGACACGGCGGCGAAGCAGGTGTCCGCGCCGCCGCCTTCCGCGCCCCGCGCTGGAGAGCTGTTGGCCCTGTCGTCCGGCGCACCCGCACCGGAGCCACTGAAGGCCCCTCGAATCCTGCAGCCCCCCACGGACTGCTCGAGCTGCCACCGCTGAGGAGTCCCATCCATGTCCGACCCACTTCCCAAGTACTGGCAGAGCCTGGCGGAGCGCGCTGGCGACCTTGGCGCGCTCGCACAGACGCAGGATGAATTCGCGGAGCCGCTCCCCGTGGGCGTCGCCGCCACGCCTCCGGATGCGAACAGCCGCCGCGACTTCTTCAAGCTGATGGGCCTGAGCGCCGCGGCGGCCATGGTGGCCTGCCAGCGCGCGCCGGTGCAGGAAATCATCCCCTACGTGGCGCGCCCGGATGAAGTCACGCCGGGTCTGGCGCTCTGGTACGCGTCCACCTGCAACGGGTGCAGCGCCCGGTGCGGCCTGCTGCTGAAGACGCGCGATGGCCGCCCCATCAAGGTGGAGGGCAACGACGAGCACCCCGTGTCGCGCGGTGGCGTGTGCGCGGTGGGCCAGGCGTCGGTGCTGTCGCTCTACGACGCGAGCCGCGCCCGTTACCCCACCCGCGGCGCCACGCGCGTGTCCTGGACGGACCTGGACGCGGACGTCACGCAGGCCCTGCGCAAGGCCACCGAGGCGGGGAAGGGCATCCGCGTGGTATTGCCCTGGCACCTGGGGCCCACGGCGGAGGCGGCCGTGAAGCGCTTCCTGGCCGCGTACCCCACCGCGCGGACCGTGCGCGACGAAGCGCTGGGGGAGCTGTCCGCCATCGCCGACGCCCACCGTGTCACGCATGGCGTGCACGCCGTGCCGGACTACCGCTTCGACAAGGCCGCCGTCATCGCCAGCTTCGGCGCGGACTTCCTGGGGACGTGGGTGTCGCCCGTGGCCTTCACCCGGCAGTACGCGGAGTCGCGCGACGCGGCCCGGCGCCGGACGATGTCGCGGCACTTCCAGGTGGAGCCGGTGATGACGCTCACCGGTGCCGCCGCGGACCGCCGCTTCGTGGTGGCGCCTTCCGATGTGGCGCTGGTGCTGGCGGACCTGGTGCGGCGGCTGGCGGTGAAGGCGGGCCGCGAGGTGCCCGGACTGGCGTCGCTGCCGCCGCCCGCGCTGGACGAGGCCGCGAGGGTGGAGCTCGCGGACTCGCTGTGGGCCCAGCGCCAGGATGCCCTGGTGGTGGCGGGCGGTGATGACGTGGCCACGCAGGTGCTGGCCAACACCGCCAACGCGCTGCTGGGCAACGAGGGCCACACGGTGTCGCTGGCGGACGGCACGGCGCTGGACGCGGACGCGCTGTCCTTGGGGACGCTGCTGACCGAGCTGCGCGCCGGCAGCGTGGGCGCGGTGCTCTTCATGGGCGTCAATCCCGTCTACAGCGACCCGCGCGGCGCGGAGCTGGCCGCGCTGCTGAAGGACGTGCCGCTCACGCTGTCCACCAGCGACCGGCGGGACGAGACGGCCGTGCACGTGGGCCTCCATGCACCGGAGTCCACCGCGTTGGAGTCGTGGGGCGACGCGGAGGTGCGCCGGGGCGTCGTGTCACTGCGCCAGCCCGCGGTGGCGCCACTACACGAGACGCGCAGCGGCGTGGAGTCGCTGCTCCAGTGGGCGGGAGCGCCCCAGCCGCACTACGACTTCCTCCGCGCGCGCTGGGAGGCGGAGGTCTTCCCCCAGGCCAGCGGCCTGGGGCAGGGCTTCATCGCCTTCTGGGACGATGCCCTCCGCCGAGGCGTGGTGACGCTCGGCGCCGCCGCGGCGGAAGCGCCCGCCTTCCGCGAGGAGGGGCTGGCGAAGGCGCTGGCCGGCGTGGCCCGTCATGCCTCGGAGTGGGAGCTGGTGCTGTATCCCACGGTGGCGCTGCGTGACGGTGCCCCCGCGAACAACGCCTGGCTCCAGGAGGTGGCGGACCCCATCACCAAGGTGACGTGGGGCAACCCGGCGTGCATCGCTCCGGCCCGCGCGAAGGCGCTGGGACTGAAGGACGGAGACGTCGTCCAGGTGCGCGCGGGGAGCACGACGCTGTCGGTGCCCGTGCTGGTGCAGGCGGGAACGCACCCCTCCGTCATCGCGGTGGCGGTGGGCTACGGCCGCACGCAGGCCGGGCGCGTCGCGGATGGCATCGGCGTCAATGGCTACCCGCTGTCGGCGGTGGTGGACGGACGCGCGCGGCGCACGGTGCCTGGCGTCACGGTGCAGGCCACCGGCGAGCAGCAGCCCCTGGCGCTGACGCAGACGCACCACCGGCTGGAGGGAAGGCCGCACGTGCGCGAGGCGGAGCTGGCCGCCTTCCTGGCCAACCCGCGCGCGGGCAACGAGGTGCAGGCGGGGCACGGCGGGGGAGGGCACTCGCTCTCCCTGTGGTCGGGGCACGAGTACAAGGGGCATCGCTGGGCGCTGGCGGTGGACCTGAGCGCCTGCACGGGGTGCTCGGCCTGTGTGGTGTCGTGCCAGGCGGAGAACAACATCCCCAGCGTGGGGCGCGACGAGGTGCTGCGCCGGCGGGACATGCACTGGATGCGCATCGACCGGTACTACCAGGGGGACGAAGCCAATCCCCAGGTCGTCCACCAGCCGATGATGTGCCAGCACTGTGAGAATGCCCCGTGCGAGACGGTGTGCCCGGTGCTGGCCACGGTGCACTCCAGCGAGGGCCTCAATCAGCAGGTCTACAACCGCTGCGTGGGGACGCGGTACTGCGCCAACAACTGCCCCACGAAGGTCCGCCGCTTCAACTGGTTCGACTACGAGCACGCCGAGCCGCTGGAGCGGATGGTGCTCAACCCGGACGTCGTGGTGCGCAGCCGGGGCGTCATGGAGAAGTGCTCGATGTGCGTACAGCGCATCCAGGAGTCCAAGGCCGCCGCGAACCGGGAAGGCCGCCCGCTGCGTGACGGGGCCATCCAGACGGCGTGCCAGCAGAGCTGCCCTGCGAAGGCCATCCACTTCGGTGACGTGAACGACCCCGACAGCCAGGTAGCGCGACTGGCGAAGGACGGGCGCGCGTTCCGGCTGCTGGAGGAGCTGAACATCGGGTCGTCCATCACCTACCTCACGAAGATCCGGAACACCGGGTCGGGAAGCGGCACATGAGCAACCAGCATCTGTCCCCGCTGCGCGAACCGCTCGTCACCGAGCCGCGCTCCCTGGGCCAGCTCACCGAGGAGATCTGCGCCCCCATGGAGCGGGCCCCCACGTGGAAGTGGTGGGTGGCCTTTGGCATCGCGGTGTCCGTGCTCGGCACGGGCGCCGGCATCGTCGGCTACCAGGTGGCCACGGGCATCGGCGTGTGGGGCCTCAACAAGACGATTGGCTGGGCCTTCGACATCACCAACTTCGTGTTCTGGGTGGGCATCGGCCACGCCGGCACGCTCATCTCCGCCATCCTCTTCCTCTTCCGGCAGAAGTGGCGCACCAGCATCAACCGCGCGGCGGAGGCGATGACGCTGTTCGCCGTCATGTGCGCGGCGCTCTTCCCCCTCATCCACATGGGCCGGCCATGGCTGGCCTTCTGGGTGATGCCGTATCCGAACGATCGCGGCAGCCTGTGGGTGAACTTCCGCTCGCCGCTCTTGTGGGACGTGTTCGCCATCTCCACGTACTTCACCGTGTCGGCGGTGTTCTGGTACGTGGGCCTGATTCCGGACCTGGCCACCGTGCGCGACAGGGCGAAGGCGGGGATTCGCAAGGCCGTCTTCAAGGTGATGTCGCTGGGGTGGACGGGCTCGAACCGGACGTGGAGCCGCTACGAGACGGTGTACCTGCTGCTGGCGGGCCTGGCGACGCCGCTGGTGCTCAGCGTGCACACCATCGTCTCCATGGACTTCGCCACGTCGGTCATCCCCGGCTGGCACACCACCATCTTCCCGCCGTACTTCGTCGCGGGCGCGGTGTTCAGCGGCTTCGCCATGGTGCTGACGCTGATGATCATCACCCGCGTGGTGCTGGGCTACGAGCACCTCATCACCCTGCGCCACCTGGAGAACATGACGAAAATCATCATCGTCACGGGTGGCCTGGTGTCGCTGGCGTACGCGACGGAGTTCTTCATCGCCTGGTACTCGGGCAACCCCTACGAGCGCTTCGCCTTCATGAACCGCGCCTTCGGTCCCTACGCCTGGGCGTACTGGATCATGGTGACGTGCAACGTGGTGTCGCCGCACCTCTTCTGGTTCAAGAAGATTCGCACCTCGCCCGCGGCCATCTTCGTCCTGTCGCTGGTCATCAACGTGGGCATGTGGTTCGAGCGCTTCGTCATCATCGTCACCAGCCTCCACCGCGACTTCCTGCCGTCGAGCTGGGCCATGTACACGCCGACGATGGTGGAGGTGGGGACCTTCATCGGCACCTTCGGTCTCTTCTTCACGCTGTTCCTGCTCTTCGTCCGCGTGCTGCCCATCATCTCCATCGGCGAGGTGAAGAGCGTGCTGGGCTTCGCGCGTGACGGTCATGCGGCGCAGCCACACCCGCCCGCGAAGCCCATCGCCGAGGAGCCGCACCCCGTGGCCCACCGGCCCGCGTCGCCGGTGCCGCTGGCCATCGCCACCCGAAAGGATGCACCTGTATGAGTGCCCCGGTTCTCATCGGCTACTTCGACAGTGAGGCGCAGGTGCTCGACGCCACCCGGGCGGTGCGGGAGGCGGGCTTCGTCCTCCACGACGTGTACACGCCGTACGCGGTGCACGGTTTGGATGATGCCATGGGCCTCAAGCCCAGCCGCCTCACCTGGGTGTGCTTCGGCGCGGGCCTGCTGGGCTGCACGCTGGCGCTGTCGCTCCAGTACTACACCAGCGTCGTGAGCTGGCCGCTCAACGTGGGCGGCAAGCCCTTCAACTCGTTCCCCGCGTTCATCCCGGTGACCTTCGAGCTGACGGTGCTGTTCGCGGCGCTGGCGACGGTGGCGGCCTTCCTGGCGCGGGCGAAGCTCTTCCCCGGGAGCCGCCGCTCGGTGCTCCCGCGTGTCACGGATGACCGGTTCGCCATCGCGGTGACGCCGCGCGAGGCCCCCTCGGAGCTGGACGCGGCCGAGGACCTGATGCGCCGCCACGGCGCGGTGGCGACGGACCTGCTGGAGGAGGTGGCGTCGTGAGAAGGCTGCACCTGGGCGTGGTGGTCCTGAGTCTGACCGTCGCGGGCTGCGAGCAGGACGAGACGCGGCCCAACTTCGAATACGCGCCGGACATGGTGTCGTCCGTGCCGTTCGACACCTTCGCGGCCAACCCCGTCACCGTGGACGGCAAGACGCTGCTGGCGCCGGTGAAGGGGACGGTGCCGCGTGGGTATCAGCCGCTGCACCTGGCCGCGGGCGCCGAGGAGGCGGCACGCGCGGGGCGGGAGCTCCAGAATCCGTACCCGGCCTCTCCGGAGGTCCTGGCGCGGGGCAAGGTGACCTTCTCGCGCTACTGCGGGCCGTGCCACGGCCCGGAGGGCCTGGGAGACGGGCTCGTCACCGCGCGCTTCCCCATGCCGCCGTCGCTGCTGGCGGAGCGCGCGAAGCAGCTCCCCGACGGGCAGGTGTTCCACATCATCACCCACGGGCAGGGGCTGATGCCGGCCCATGGCTCGCAGGTGGCTCCAGAGGACCGGTGGAAGATTGTCCACTACGTCCGGACCTTGCAGGACCCCGCGCGGACGGCGCGGAAGGACGTGCCATGAGCGCTTCGACGCATGAGGCCGCCGCTGTTTCGACCAGTGGCTTCGAGGTTCCTCCCGCCGTGCACCGCGCGGCGCAGGTGTTGGCCGGCGTGGGCCTGGGCATCCTGGTGGCGGGGTTGGCCATCGCGCGTGAGCGTGCCCTGACGAGCCTGCTCACCAGCGGCTTCTACTTCCTCTGCCTGGGCCTGGGCGGCGCGGTGTTCCTGGCGCTGATGTACGTGGCCAACGCGGGCTGGTTCACCGTGTTCAAGCGCATCCCCGAGGCCTTCGCGGCCTACGTGCCCTGGGGGGCCGTGACGATTCTGGCGCTGCTGCCCTTCGTGTCCACGCTGTATCCGTGGGCGAAGCCGGGCGTCATGGAGACGGACCACCTGCTGCACGAGAAGGCCGCCTTCCTCAACGTGCCCTTCTTCGCGGTCCGCATGGTGGTGATGCTGGCGCTGTGGGTGGGCTTCACGTGGATGCTGCGGCGCATCTCCCTGCGGCAGGACGCGGAGCGCTCCCTGGAGCTGGCCGGGCGCAACGTGACGGTGTCGGCGGTGTTCCTGGTGCTCTTCTCGCTGACCTTCTGTCTGGCCGCGTTCGACTGGTTGATGACCCTGGAGCCGCACTGGTTCAGCACCATCTACGCGCTCTACAACATCGCGGGCCTGCTCAGTTCCACGGTGTGCGCCATCACCGTGACGGCGATCCTGCTCCACCGCGCGGGCGCGCTGCCGCAGCTCAACACCAGCCACCTTCACGATTTGGGCAAGCTGATGTTCGGCTTCGCCACGCTGTGGGCCTATCTGTGGTTCTCGCAGTTCCTGCTCATCTGGTACGCGAACATCCCGGAGGAGACGGTCTACTTCGTCACCCGGCTGCACGGCACCTGGGCGGTGGCCTTCTATGTGAATGTGGCGCTCAACTGGGCGCTGCCCTTCGTGCTGCTGCTGCCGAGGCCCGCGAAGCGCAATCCGTCGCACCTGCTGCGGGTGGCCGCCATCCTCCTGGTGGGCCGCTGGCTGGACCTGTACCTGATGGTGGTGCCTGGTGGTCAGCCTGACGGTGTCTCCCTGGGGGTGTTCGAACTCGCCGGCTTCGTGGGAATGGCGGCGCTCTTCACATTGGCGGTGACGCGCACCGTGCGCTCCACGCCCATGGTGCCGGTGGGGGACCCGTACCTGGTGGAGAGCCTGCACCACCACACCTGAGCCTGCTTCAGAGAAAGGGAGCGGTGGAAGCCTCGGCGCCGAGGCCTCCCCGGAAGCCCGCTCCCAACCGCGACGCCGCCCGTCCTCCTCGGCGGGCGGCGTTGCCCTTTCCAGGGTAGGGTGCGACATGGCCTTCTCCCCTCTTGGACGAGCCCCCCTCCGAGTGGCCTTGCTGGGCTACGGCATCGCGGGCAGGTCCATCCACGCTCCGCTGATTCAAGGTGTGGACGGGCTGGTGCTCCAGGTCGTCGCCTCGCGCCAGGAAGAGGCGGTGCGGTCCACGCTGCCACACGTCACCCTCTGCGGCTCCCATGAGGACGGAGCCACACATGCCGACGTGGACCTGGTTGTCATCGCCACGGCGAATGACCGACACGCGCCGCTGGCCGAGGCCGCGCTCCGGGCGGGAAAGCACGTCGTCGTCGACAAGCCCTTCACCATCACCCTGGCCGAAGCCCGCGCGTTGCGGGCCCTGGCGGAGTCGCGTGGCCTGCTGCTCTCGGTGTTCCACAACCGCCGTTGGGACACCGACTTCCTGGCGTTGAAGGCGCTGCTGGCGGAAGGCACCCTGGGCCACGTTGCTCACGTCGAGTCGCGCTTCGACCGGTTCCGTCCGGAGGTCCGCACCCAGTGGCGGGAACAGATGGTTCCGGGCGCGGGCGTGTGGTTCGACCTGGGGCCGCACCTCGTCGACCAAGCGCTGCAACTGTTTGGACTGCCGGAGTCGGTGTCCGGTACGCGCGAGGTCTTGCGCGAGGGCGCTTTCGTCGATGACTGGTTCCAGTACACGCTCGTCTATCCACGGCGGCAGGTGGTGCTCCAAGCCTCCATGCTCATCGCGGCCCTGATGCCTCGCTTCGCCGTACATGGCTCACGGGGCTCGTGGCTCACCTTGGGCAGGGAGCCGCAGGTGCCACGTCTGGTGATGGGTGAGTCTCCAGAAGGCGCGGAGTGGGGCGAGGCCCCGTCGCCTGGACGGCATGGCGCGCCTACCGTCGCTTCGGCAGGGGATTACCGCCAGTACTATGCGGGCATCCGGGATGCCCTGCTGGGAGGGGCGCCCAACCCCGTGACGCCCATCCAGGCCGTGGCCGTCCAGGCCGTGCTGGAGGCGGGCATCCGGGCGCAAGAGCGTGGCGGCGCACAGGGCCTGGACCTCTCGGGGGCGGAGCGTGCCGCCTTCGACGCAGGCGCTGCTTGATTCCCGCCCGGTGGGATGCCTACTCCTAGCCCCGTCGTGGACTCTCCTTGTCGCCTGCGCGACCCCCTGAGGACCTCTTGAGCTCGAAGAAGCCCGGCCGAAACGACCCGTGTCCCTGTGGCAGTGGCAAGAAGTACAAGGTCTGCCATGCCGCCGAGGACCGGGCCCGCGCCGCGCCGCCCGCCGCCCCCGCCTCGTCCGCCAGGGCCGACCTCGAGGCGGCGATGGAAGTGCTGGGCGACCCCGATGTGTCCAAGCTGTCCGGTGCCCTGGAGCGGCTGGCGGAGTTGCTGACGGACTGGGGCCCGGCGCCGGGCCTGCGCTTCGATGTGAAGGCCTTCTCCGAGCACGTGGGGAATGAACTGGCCCGCCTTTCGGAGAACACGGAGCAGGACGCCGCCAGCGCCCGTCGCGAGCTCTTGGTGGGAACGGTGCGCGCGCTCGGCGCGCCTACATTCCTGGAGGCGCTCGGCGCCGCGCTGATGTCCAAGATGTCCACGCCCGGCCTGTCCGCGGAGGACCGGCGTGCCATCGGCGTGGGCACACTGCTGGCCTCCGCGTCCAAGCGGATGGGCAAGGCCCGGCCGGAGGACATCCCCGTCCTGGACGTCGTCTTCGACGTGCAGTTCCGCGAGTGGAGCGCCAGGCACAAGGAGCTGTCCCAGAAGTACGAGGCGCTGGTGAAGGGGCTGGAGGAGGAATCCCTCTCCGACGAGGCGAAGGCCGCGCTCCAACAGGCTCGCGGCGGCGACGTGGGCGCGCTGCTCAAGTACGTGCAAGAGGACCCGGAGCTGGCCGAGCGCATCGCTCGCGAGGCCAAGGAGCGCGCCGCCCGCGTGGAGGCGTGGCTGCGGGCCTCGACGACGCCGGCCGTCTTCTCGCCCGAAGAGGAGCTGTGGCTCACATGCGCGCTCTGGGACCCGATGCAGGCGCTGAAGGCCCTGCCTACGGGCACGGAGCCCTCGGTGCGCCGGGACGCGGTGACGGCGCTGATGCGCGCGGTGAAGGGCGCGCTCGACGAGGACTTCCTCGTGGGGCTGCTCGACCGGTTGCGGGAGAAGGCGAAGGATGCGGCCGCGGATGACGCCACCCGCACGGCGTACATGGACGCCGCCATCGCCTTCGAGGCGGAGCCCGCGCGGATGACGCTCGCCGCGCTGCTCACGGCACGGAAGGAAGCAGAGGGGCGCTCGCCCGAGGAGATGGTGGCGCTGGCCGACCTCAAGGCGCTCACCGCGTGGACGCCGGAGGCCTTCGAGCCCTACCGCGCGCTGCTGCTGAGCATGGGCCTGCCTGCCGCCGCCGCGCGCATCGAGCGCTGCCAGGCATGGCTCAAGGAACATCCGGTGACGCTGCGCACCGAGCAGGCCTGAGCCAGGACTGCGTCAGGACGCCTCGGGCCGACGACGGCGCGGGGCGTCCACGGGGCGCACGTTGTTCACGTCGACCATGTTGAATGAGCCCCAGTGCATGGCCGCCGCATGGGTGGGCGACGAAGATGAGCGGCCAATGCCTCGGTAGTCGAGGGTCAAGGTCTCGAAGCCGCTCCGGGCCGGTCGCGCCCGGAACGCGGATGCGTCCGCGAGGGGCGCTGTGGCGGCAAAGAGGCTCGCGCAGCGCGAGAATCCGTCGGACGCGCGGAGCGGAGGTGGGCTCCCCGTGATGGGGCTCTGGATGCGCTGGCATGCTCCGGGCCTCCTGAGACGGTCATCGGCCTCGGAAGGTCGCGGGCCGGCGTTCGAAGTGGGCGGAGAGCGCCTCCTGCACGTCCTCGGTCGTCGCGAGCTGCTGGATGGCCGGCAGGAGCTTCGCAGCCGCGGCGCGCTCCCCTTCGAGGACGGCCGTCCGCGCGCTTTCGATCGTCGCCTTGATGGCGAGGGGCGGCTTCGACGCGATGCGGGCCGCGAGGCCCATCGCAGTTTCCATCAACGCCTCGCGCGAGACGACACGCTGCACGAGCCCCAACCGGTGCGCTTCACGCGCGTCGAGCGCATCGCCCGTCAGCAGGTACTGCATCGCGTTGCCCCAACCCATGGTCCGCACCCACCGGGCCGTGCCCCCGCCGAAGGGGAAGATGCCTCGGTCGATTTCAATCTGCTCGAAGGTTGCGTCCTCGGAAGCCACCGTGATGTCGGCCGCGAGCATCAGTTCGATACCGAGCGTGAGGCACTTGCCATGCACCGCGATGATGAGCGGCTTCGTTCTCGCGGGGCCATGCGTGGCCCACGGGTCGATGCCCGCCGCGCTGAACAGCGTCTGGGCGTCACCCAGCCTGGGAAACACATCCATGAGGTCCAGCCCCGCCGTGAACACGGTGCCGTGAGCGAAGAGCACGCACACCCGGACGTTCTCGTCGGCCTCGGCCCGCCCCAGCGCACCCGAGAGTTGCTCGATGAGCGCGATGTTCATCGCGTTCCGCTTCTCAGGGCGGTTCAGTCCAATCTTCCGCACGAACCCTTCGGTCTCTTCCGTGATGAAGTTGCTCATGAGTCCCTCATTGGGTGGTGGAGTCACTTCGTCTGTTCGAGCCAATCCGCCGCCTCCATCCAGACGGCCTCGGGCGTGCTGGAGCGGAACCAGCCGAAGTGGCCGATGCGCTTCATGCCGAGCTCCGCGGGCGTGCGGTGCAGGTGCTCGCGCGTCGCGTTCGGGTAGTAGTCGAGCAACGCACGCGCTGCGGCCTCCGGCGCGATGGCGTCGTCGGAGAAGCTGTAGAGCCGTATGCGTGCCCGGACCCGGTCGTTGTACGGCCTCAGCGGCGCGCCGTTGTCATCGGAGACGTAGTGTGGGTTGCGGCACCAGCGCGCCCACTGCTTCGCGATGCCTCCCGGCAGGTCTTCCGAGCCCACGGCGCGGCCCGGGAAGTAGCCCAGCAGCGCGACGGAGACGGGCAGCGCGACGTACCAGATGGCGGCCAAAGCCAGCCTCTGGCGGAGCGGCCAGTGCCGCCACCAGCCGTGCTGTGAGCCAATCAGCAGCACGGACTGGATGCGCGAGGCGTTCTCCGCCAGCCCCAGCATCTGCCCGCCCGCCGAGTGGCCCACGACGGCCAGCCGGTGCGAGGGGAACCGAGCCGTCACCCAGTCCAGCACGGCGGGCGTGTCCAGCTCGCCCCAGTCCTGGAAACGGGCCTGGTTGCGCAGGGACGCGTCGACGACCGAGTCCCCCATGGTCCGGTAGTCATACGTGACGACCGTGAAGCCTCGGCCCGAGAGGAACCGGGCGAAGGCGTCGTAGTACCTGCGCGGCACGGCCGTCGCGGGATTGATCTGGACGACCACGCCATTGTCCTGGAGCCCCTGATACACCGTCGCGGCCAGTGGGAGCCCATCTCGGGCGGGAATCCGGACGACCTCCGGTGAGGCGGTCGCGACGGGAGCGGGCAGGGCGTCATCCTGTATCATGGCACCTTCCTGGAGGGGGCTGTCTCCGGACGCAGGCATCGCCAGGCGGCATCTGCGAGGACCTTTTCGATGCCGGCCTTGAGCTCCACGTGACCGTTGGCCCAGGCGCGCAGCAATTCCTGGGCGGGGCCGAGCATCAGCGGCATGTAGACGGCCGGAGGCAGTGGCAGCAGCTCGCCCGCCTGGGCATGGGCCTTCATCCGGCTGAAGCCTTCCCGGATGAAGTCGCCCGTCGCGGATTGGATTTCCTGTTCGGCCGCGGCCACGGCTTCCTCACGGCGCATGCGCAGGAGATAGCGGGCGGCCTCCGGGTGCTCCCGGGACCAGGCGATGTGGTGGGTGACGATGGTGCGCACGAAGGCTTCCGCGTCGTGCTTCCGCTCCAGCCGCCCCCGCAACGACTCCTGATGGAGGCGCAGGCAGTCGATGTAGAGCGCCACCGCGATGCCTTCCTTCGCACCGAAGTGGTGGTAGACGCTGCCCACGCTGGCGCCGCTGACCTTGCGGATGTCCTCGATGGTCGTTGCCGCCCAGCCCAGCCGGGAGAAGCAATCCAGCGCGGCATCCAGGATGGCGCGACGGCTCTGCTCGCCAGTCGCGCTGCGACGTTTACGCTCCATGACTAGAATCTGATTCTAGAGTCAGATTCTAGTCAAGCGGCCGGCCGGGCCGGCCCATGTTGTCTGGAGGTCAGAACGCTGACCCTGGCATTCCTGTGTCTACAGGGTCGCGGCGCGGACGAGCCGCAGGACGACCGTGAAGTGGAGCCCCGCACCAACCAGCGTCAGCGCGTGGAACAGCTCGTGGTAGCCGAAGACGCCGGGCCGGAGGTTCGGCCGCTTCAGGGCATAGGCGAGGGCGCCCGCCGTGTAGGCGACGCCCCCCGCGAGGATGAGCGCCAGGTTGCTGCCCGTGAGGGCTTGCCGTGCTTCATCGAAGTACGGCACCAGCGTCCAGCCGACCGCGACGGCCAACGCCGCCGTCACCACCTTGGGCGCCTGTATCCAGAACAGCGACTGCAGGACTCCAGCGAGCGCGCCTGCCCAGATGAGGAGCAGCAGGCGGTTGCCCGCGGCCCCGGAGATGCCCAGCAGCGCGACGGGCGTATAGGTGCCCGCGATGAGGATGAAGATGGAGGCGTGGTCCATGCGCCGCATCCACGTCCTCCCTCGCGTGGACCAGTTCACCCGGTGGTAGGTCGCGCTGACCGAGAACAACACCACCAGGCTGACGGCGAACACGGCGGCGGCCGCCGCGGCCCGGTCGGTCGGGGCCATCAAGACGAGCACCAGGCCCGCTCCCAGCGCACCCGTGGCGGCGAACTGATGCAGGACCCCCCGCAGTTTCGGCTTCTCCGCGGCCTGGGCGCTCAGGACCGGCCCCCCGATTCGAGGACGGCGAGGACGTTGAGCTCGGCTGTGTCGGACAAGACGGCTCGGCGAGAGACGGGATACATGAGGGGCTCCAACTCCACCGGAGAGTTACCAGTTGGTAGGTTCCGGTTGGGTAACTTACTGTTGGGTAGGTTAGAGGTCAACGTGGCGACGAAGAAGCGACTCTCGGGTGCCGACCGCCGGGTCCAGTTGATGGCGGTGGGGCGAGGCGTGTTTGCCTCGAAGGGGTACGAGGCGACCTCCATCGAGGAGGTGGCCCATCAAGCGGGCGTGTCGAAGCCCATCGTCTACGAACACTTCGGCGCGAAGGAGGGGCTCTACGCGGCCATCGTGGACCGGGAAATGGATGACCTGGTGACGCGCGTGTCGGAGAGCATCGCCTCGGGCACGCCCCGCGAACGGTTCGAGCGGGCGGTGCTGGCCTTCATGACGTACGCCAAGGAGGAGCCCGCGGGCTTCGCGGTGATGACGCGCGATTCACCGCTGGCGGCTGGACGGCGAGGCCTGACGCGCGTCATCGACGACCTCGCGCTGCGGGTCTCGGACATCTTCAAGAGCGAGTTCGAGCACGCTGGCTACAACCCCAAGGTCGCGCCCATCTATGCGAACGCGCTGGTGGGCATGGTGACGCAGGTGGGGCAGTGGTGGGCGGAGGATGGGCGCTCCTTCTCGATTGACCACGTCGCGCGCCACGTCGCGGCGCTCGGGTGGATGGGATTGCGGCACCTGCCGAAGGAACCGGCTGCTTCGAACGGGCGGCGTGGCGCGAAGCGACGCGGCGGTTGAGCCCCGCGGAGCGCCTCCGCGGCCCGGTTCGAGCATGGGAAACTGGTGGAACGCCCCGACTTGGTGGATGGTCTCCCCAGCCCCGTGGACTCCTTCCTTCGTTCACCCCTCCGCTGGCTCTGGCTGCGCTGGTTCTCCATCTCACCGGCGGCGCTGCTGGCGCTCTCCTTCGCGGTCCTCATCGCGGTGGGGACGGCGGGGTTGCTCTGGCTCCCGGCGTTGTACACGGGCCCGCGCCTGGGCTTTCTCGACGCGCTCTTCACCATGACGAGCGCGGTGTGCGTGACGGGGCTCTCCGTGGTGAACGCCGCGACGGCCTTCACCCGCTGGGGGCAACTGTGGTTGCTCGTCTTCATTCAGTTGGGGGGCCTGGGGCTGGTCACCCTCACCACACTCGTCATCGGCGCGTTGGGCCGACGGCTCTCCCTCCGCAGCGAGGTCATCGTCGGTGCGCCCATGGACTACACGCACCGGCAGAACGTGGTGTCGCTGACGCTGCGGGTCGCGCGCTTCACCTTGGGGGTGGAGGCGCTGGGGGCGTTGTTGCTGTGGCTGCTGTGGCTGCCGCGCTTCGGCTGGAAGGAGGCGGCCTGGCACGCCGTCTTCCATTCGGTCAGCGCCTTCTGCAACGCCGGGTTCTCGACGTTCAGTGATTCGCTGGTGGGCTTCAACCGGGAGCCCCTCACGCTCCTCGTCATCTCCTTCCTCATCATCATGGGGAGCCTGGGCTACCTGTCGAGCGAGGAGGCGCTGCGTTGGTGGCGCAGCCGCGACCAGCGCTCCCGGCGGATGAGTGTGCACACCTTCGCGGCGCTGCTCGTCACCGGGGTGTTGCTGGTGGGCGGCACCGTGCTCTTCGCGCTCTTCGAGTGGCGGGGAACGCTGGCGCCCCTGGGCTACGTGGACCGGGTGGCCAACGCCTGGTTCATGTCCGCCACGGCGCGCACGGCGGGCTTCAACAGCGTGAGCTACTCCGAGGTGAGCAACGCGAGCGGCTTCTTCACCATCCTGCTGATGGTGGTGGGGGGCAGTCCTGGCTCCACGGCCGGGGGCTTGAAGACGACGACGCTGGCGGTGCTGGGCGCGCTCGCCTTCACGCGCATCCGGGGCCGCCGGCACGCCGAGTTGCACGGCCGCGCCATCCCGGAGGGGACCATCGAACGCACGGTGTCGCTGGCCCTCATCGCCTTCGGGGTGATGACGGCGGCCGTCTTCGTGCTCTCCTTCACGGAGGGGCGCGGAGCGGAGTCGGTGCAGGCCGCGCGCGCCAGCTTCCTGCCCGTCTTCTTCGAGGTGGTCAGCGCCTTCTGCACGGTGGGGTTGACCATGGATATGTCGCCCAGCCTGAGCGTGGCGGGCAAGCTGCTGATCATCGGGCTGATGTTCGTGGGACGGTTGGGGCCGCTGTCCTTCTTCGCCGCCCTCAGCCTCCGAGCCCGGACGCACCTGCGGCACGTGCGCCCCGCGCAAGAGGACCTCATCGTTGGTTAAGGAGCACGGATGAAGCGCATCATCGTGGTGGGCCTGGGCAACTTCGGCTCGGTCATCGCCGCGCGCCTGCATGAGCAGGGGCATGACGTCATCGCCATCGACCCGCGCCCGACAGTGGTTGACGCCCTGGGCGCGCGCGTATCCAAGGCCATGGTCGGAGACGCCACGCAGCGCCAGGTGCTGGAGGAGGTGGGCGCGCGGGGGGCGGACGCCGCCATCATCTCCACGGGAGAGGACCTTTCGGCCAGCATCCTCGCGCTGCTCGCCCTGCGAGACACGGGCATCCAGGACATCTACGTGAAGGTCCGCTCGGATGACCACGCGCGCATCGCCAACGCGCTGGGGGCCACCGAGAGCATCTTCCCCGAGCGGGAGAGCGCCCTGGGACTGGCCAGCCGCATCACCAGCGGCCGGCTCCTTCAGTACGTGCAGCTGGGAACGGAGTTCGGCCTTCAGGAGATGCCGGTGCCGGAGGCCTGGTATGGCAAGAGCCTGCGCGTGCTCGCCCTGCCGCAGCGCTACCGCGTGCACGTGGTGGCCGTGCATGACGTGCTCCAGGACCGCATGCTCCCGGTGCCGGACCCGGACCGGCTGCTCACCCCGTCCGACGCGTTGCTCGTCGCGGGCGAGCCCTCCGCGCTCGAGGCCGTGGCCGCGCTGCGCTGAGCTCGTGGCGCGGACGGCTCGGTACTTTCGCCCGGAACGCCCGCGCCCTTCTCAGTGACAACTGGCTCCGCCGGCGTTCACGCTGACCGCGCGGTAGACGAGCACCGCCGCCGCCGCCAGCGGCACCGCCCGTTGGAGCAGCAGGGACATCCACTTCGGACGGTGCTTCCACAGCGCCGCCTGAAGCTGCGCCCCCAGCAGGGCGGGCAGGCCGCCAAGCGCGAACGCGGCGAGCACCAGCGCTCCGCCTCCGAACGAACCGCTCGCCAGCGCCACCGCGAAGACGCCATAGAGGAGGCCACAGGGCAGCAGCGGTGTGACCGCACCCATTGCGCTCGCGCGGCCCGTCCACGAAAACTTTGCGCCCCAGCGCGTGACATGCCGCGCGAGGTTCGCCATGCCCGGCAGCGGGCGCAGGCGCTTGCCCAGCTCCAGCGCGGACGCGACCAGCGCCACCGCCATCAGCCAGGGAAGGTAGGGGCGGGTGGAGACCGCCAGCGCCTGGGTGACGCCTCCACCCAGCATGCCCAGGGCGCCGCCCACGAGGGCATACGCGCCCAGGCGCGCTCCCTGGTAGGCGACGACGGCCCGGCGGCGCTCGGGGCCTGGCACGCTGGGGAGACCCGCGCAGGCCAGCGGTCCGCACATGAGGAGGCAATGCACGCTCCCCGTGAGCCCCACCACGAAGGCGCCCAGTGCGCCGGCGATGACGGTGGGTTCGGAGGTGTGCAGCAGCGAGGCGAGTGCGGCCGGTTCGGGCGACATGAACGCCGTGCATCGCAACAGGCATGCCGTTCGCAAGGTGACATCGTGAATGCCTGCCCCCACGACATCGGAGCCTGCTCCGGCCGCCTGTCTTCACTGCGGCAGCCCCGTTCCTCCAGGGGGCGCGGCGCGCGACTTCTGCTGTGTGGGGTGCGAGGCCGTGCACGGCCTGCTCGTGGAGCAGGGGCTCACGCGCTACTACCAGCTCGCGCAAGGAAAGACGGCGCCAGCGCCTGAGCTGCGCAAGGAACGCGCGTTCGCGTGGCTGGAGCCGCTCATGAGCCGCGCGGAGGCGACTCCTGGCCCCTTGTGCGCGCTCGAGCTGGACGTGCAGGGCATCCACTGCGCCGCATGCGTGTGGCTGATGAACGAGCTGTTCCGCCGGCAGCCGGGCGGGGCGGGTCTGACGGTGGACCCGGCCCTGGGCAAGGTGCGGATGCTGTGGCGGCGCGGCGCCTTCGACGTGGCGGAGTTCCTTCGCGGCGTGGAGGGCTTTGGCTACCTCTTCGGACCCAGCCGCAAGCGCCCGGAGCGCACGAGCCTGGACCTGCCCATCCGCCTGGGCATCTGCGCCGCGCTGTCGATGAACGTGATGCTGTTCTCGGTGAGCTTCTACGTGGGGCTCACGCCGGAGGATGGCGATGTCTTCCGTCTCTTCACGCGGTTGAGTCTGTGGCTGTCGTCCGCGGTCGTGGCGGTGGGAGGCTGGCCCTTCTTCCGCTCCGCGCTTCAGGGCTTGCGGCGCGGCGTGCTGCACCTGGACCTGCCCATTGCCCTGGGCATCCTGCTGGTGTTCGGCATGTCGCTGGCGCAGGCGCGCGGAGGGCGCGGCGACCTGGCGTACTTCGACACGCTCAACACCTTCGTCACGCTGATGCTGGTGGGGCGGTGGCTCCAGCAACGTGTGTTGGAGCGCAACCGGCGCTTCCTGCTGGATGACGACGGGGCGGAGGGGCTCTTCGTGCGCAGGGAAGAGGGCGCACGCCTCGCCACCGTGCGCGCCGCCGAGGTGGCCGACGGGGACGTGCTGGTGATTGCGCCGGGGGACCTGGTGCCAGTGGACGCGGTGCTGCTCGATTCGGGGGCCCGCGTGTCCACGGATTGGATTACGGGCGAGCCCGGCGAGCGCGCGGTGGGGCAGGGCGGTGCGTTGCCCGCGGGCGCTTTCAACGCCGGGCGCGAGGCCGTGCGTGTCCAGGCGAAGCAGGCGTTCACCGACTCGCCGCTGGTGGCCTTGCTCCGCCGGGCGCCCACGGACGCCGGGCGCCCCGCGCTGCACACCCGCTTCTGGGACCGTGTGTCGCGCCGCTGGGTCGTCACGGTGCTCTTCGTCTCCGCGTTGGGGCTCGCGCTGTGGTGGCCCGCCGGGCCGGACAAGGCATTGGAGGTGGCGGTTGCGCTGCTGGTGGTGACGTGCCCGTGCGCCATCGGCATCGCCACGCCGCTGGCCTACGAGTTGGTCCAGGCGCGCCTGCGTCGCGGCGGCTTCTTCATCCGGAGCACGGACCTGCTGGACCGGCTGCCGCGCGTGCGAAAGGTGCTCTTCGACAAGACGGGGACGCTGACGCTGGGGCGGCTGGAGCTGGTGGACCGCGCCGCGGTGGCGGGGTTGACGCCCGCGTCGCGCGACATCGCCTTCGACCTGGTGTCGCGCAGCAACCACCCCGCCAGTCGCTGCCTCGCGGCCGCGCTGGCTCGGGAAGGCGCGCGCTTCGACTCGGAGGCGCGTGTGTCGGAGCTCGCGGGCCAGGGGCTCGAGCTGAATCGGGAAGGCGTGCGCTGGCGGCTGGGCCGCGCGGACTGGGCCACCGAGGCGCGTGCGGTGGAGACAGGGCATCCGGACCGCAAGCCCACGGATGGCGCGTCGAGTGCGTGGGGCAGCCCCGCGAGCCGCCACTCCAGGCCGAGTGGGCGTGTGGAGGTCCTCCTCTCCGGTTCGGGCCTCGCCGCGGGCCCGGTGCTTACCCGTGACGGCGTGCCAGTGGCCTTCTTCCAGCTCCGGGAGTCGGTACGTCCCGACGCGCGCCGTGAGGTCCAGGCGCTCCAGGGCGAGGGCCGCGAGGTGTGGCTCATCTCCGGGGACAGCCAGGGCCGCGTGAGTGACATGGCCGCCGCGCTGGGCATCCCCACCCAGCACACCCTGAGTGGCCAGCGTCCCGAGGACAAGGCGGAGGCCGTCGCGAAGCTGGACGCGGCGGACACGCTGTATCTGGGTGACGGCGTCAACGACAGCCTCGCCTTCGAGCGAGCTCTCTGCGCGGGTACGCCCGCCATCGACCGGCCGGTGATGCCCGGCAAGAGCGACTTCTTCCTCCTGGGCGAGGGCCTGGGCGCCATCCGCGAGGCACTGCGGTTGTCGGCCCGGTTGCGCCAGGTGGTGCGCCGGCTGCTGGTCCTGGCGGTGAGCTACAACGTGGTGGCCGTCGCTGTGTGCCTCGCGGGTTGGATGACGCCTCTGCGCGCCGCCGTGGCCATGCCCGCCACCAGTCTGGCCACCGTGCTCTTCACGGTGTGGTGGCTGTCCGCCTCACGCGAGCGCGCTGCCGCCTCGCCCACGCCGCCGCTCCGGGAGGTGCCGGCATGAACGTCCTCATCCTCCAGGTCTTCGTGAGCCTGATGCTCGTCGCCAGTTCGGTGCTGCTGTTCGTCTACAGCGTGCGCCACCGCGACCACGAGCACGCCGACCGGCTCTCGCTCTTCCCGCTCGAAGACGACAGCGCCCGTCCGGCGCCTGGCGCCCCCGAGCCCCCGTCCTCCGCTTCCCAGGAGTGAAGCCGTGCATCAGCAACGAATCATCTATGACGACACCACGGTCCGGCGCTTCATCATCGCGTCGGTGCTGTTCGGCATCGTGGGAATGGCCGTAGGGGCGCTGGCGGCCAGTCAGCTCGCCTGGTGGCAGGCGAACCTGGGCATCCCCTACACGACCTACTCCCGCCTGCGCCCGCTGCACACGAACGCGGTCATCTTCGCCTTCGTGGGCAACATGATGTTCGCGGGCATCTACTACTCCACGCAGCGTCTGTTGAAGACGCGCATGGCGTCGGACCTGCTCTCGAAAATCCACTTCTGGGGCTGGCAGCTCATCATCGTCGCGGCGGCGATTTCGCTGCCCCTGGGCTTCACCACCTCCAAGGAGTACGCGGAGCTGGAGTGGCCCATCGACGTGGCCATCGCCGTCATCTGGGTCGTCTTCGCCATCAACTTCTTCTGGACGCTGGCGAAGCGCCACGAGAAGAACCTCTACGTCGCCATCTGGTTCTACATCGCGACCATCGTCACGGTGGCGGTGCTGCACATCGTCAACAGCCTGGCGCTGCCGCTGTCGGGGATGAAGAGCTACTCCGTCTTCGCGGGCGTCCAGGACGCGCTGGTGCAGTGGTGGTACGGCCACAACGCCGTCGCCTTCTTCCTCACCACGCCCATCCTGGGCATCATGTATTACTTCCTGCCCAAGGCGGCGGAGCGGCCGGTGTACTCGTACCGGCTGTCCATCATCCATTTCTGGGCCCTGGTCTTCATCTACATCTGGGCCGGTCCGCACCACCTGCTCTACACGGCGCTGCCGGACTGGGCGCAGTCGCTGGGCATGATTTTCAGCGTCATGCTGTGGGCGCCGTCGTGGGGCGGCATGCTCAACGGCCTGCTCACGCTGAAGGGCGCCTGGTACAAGCTGCGCGAGGACCCCGTCCTCAAGTTCCTCATCGCGGGCGTCACCTTCTACGGCATGGCCACCTTCGAAGGGCCGCTGCTGTCCATCAAGTCGGTGAGCGCGCTGGGCCACTACACGGACTGGATTGTCGGCCACGTCCACAGCGGCGCGCTGGGCTGGAACGGTTTCATGGCGGCCGGCATGTTCTACTGGCTGGTGCCCAGGCTGTACGGCACGAAGCTGCACTCGCCCAAGGCGGCGGACGCGCACTTCTGGCTCGGGACGGTGGGCATCCTCCTCTACATGGTGTCGATGTGGATCAGCGGCGTCACGCAGGGCCTCATGTGGCAAGCGGCGAACCCTGACGGCACGCTGCTCTACCCGAACTTCGTGGAGACGCTGCTGGCCATCCGGCCCATGTACATCGTCCGCTTCGTCGGCGGGTCCATGTACCTGGTGGGCTTCATCATGATGGCGTGGAACCTGTGGAAGACGGCCCGCGCCGGCAAGGCCGTGGACGGGGAGACCACCGTCGTCGTGGAGCCGCCCACGCCCGTCACCGAGCCCGCCCCCGCCAAGGCCCCGACGCCTGGCTGGGTGCAGGTCGTCACGGGCCGGCCGTTGGTGTTCGCCATCGCCATCCTCACCGTGACGATGTTCCTCGGCTGGGCGAAGCCGGTCCGCGCGGTGGTGCTGATGGGCGCCATCATCGCCTTGGGCGAGTTCGCCTGGATTGTCACCCGCAGGGACCGTGAAGCAGGCCGTCCGTCGTGGTTCGGCCTCATCGAGGGCAAGCCGCTGGCCTTCACCGTGCTCACGCTCATCGCCATCCTGATTGGCGGTGTGGCGGAGCTGCTGCCCACCATCATGCTCAAGCAGGCGGTGCCGGCGCACGGCCAGGCGCAGGAGCCGTACTCGCCGCTGGAGCTCCAGGGCCGCGACCTCTACGTCCGCGAGGGTTGCTACACCTGCCACTCGCAGATGATTCGCCCCTTCGTGGCGGAGACGCAGCGCTACGGCGACGTGTCCCGCGCGGAGGAGTTCATCTACGACCACCCCTTCCAGTGGGGCAGCAAGCGCACGGGCCCGGACCTGCACCGGCTGGGCGGCAAGTACCCGAACCTCTGGCACTACACGCACATGATGGACCCTCGGGCGACGAGCCCCGGTTCCAACATGCCGCCGTACCCATGGCTGGCCGAGCAGCGCATCGTCGTGAAGGACGCGCCGAAGAAGCTCGCGCTGATGCAGCGGCTGGGCGTGCCGTACAGCAACGCGGACGTGGACAGCGCCGAGGCGCGACAGAAGTCCCAGGCGGAGGGCATCACCGCGGACCTGGCGGCGCAGGGTGTCCAGGTGGCGTGGGATTCGGAGATGGTGGCCATCATCTCCTACCTCCAGCGCCTGGGCCGTGGGCCGCAGGACCTGCCCGCGCCGCCGGAGAAGGCGCCCGCGCCGCCGGACCGTTTGCCTGCCGCCACCATCGCCAGTGAGGAGGGCCGCTGATGTACAAGCAATTCTATCAAGGGATGTCGCTCACCGAGCTGCCACTCTTCGCCTTGGTCCTGTTCATCGCGGTGTTCCTCGGCGTCGTCGCCTGGGTGTTCATGGCGCGGCGCAGCGGGGACTTCGACGCGCTCGCGCGGATGCCGCTGAGCGAGCAGGGGGAGGGCCGCCATGAGCAGTGACAAGCCGCTGGTGCACTCCGTCTATGACGGCATCGAGGAACACGACAACCACCTGCCCAACTGGTGGCTGTTCATCCTCTGGACGTCCATCATCTTCAGCGCGGGGTACTGGTTCTGGTACCACATCGCCGAGGCGGGGCCTGGACAGCTCGGTGAGTACGCCGCTGAGTCCGCGGAGGTGGCGAAGCGCGCGTCCGGAAACGCGCCGGCGTCGGACAGCATGCTGCTCGCGCTGGCCAAGGACCCGGCCTCCCTGGAGAGCGGCAAGCAGGTGTTCCAGGCGAACTGCGCGGCCTGTCACGGCGTGCAGGGGCAGGGCTCCATCGGCCCCAACCTGACGGACGCGTATTGGATGCACGGTGGCGGCCCCATGGCCATCCACAAGGTCGTGGCGGACGGCGTGGTGGCCAAGGGCATGCCCGCGTGGGAGCGCACCCTGGGCGCCGAGCGCGTCAAGGCCGTCACCGCCTATTTGCTCACGCTCAAGGGCACCAACGCGCCTGGCGGCAAGGAGCCGCAGGGCGAACCCGAGCAGCCGTAGCTCACGGAGAGGAAGCAGCCATGTCGGCGGCACCGCAGCGGGATGGCCCGCGCATCGACCAGCTCACGTCCATCCACGCGGATGGTTCGCGGCTGGCGCTCCACCCGGCGGACGTGCACGGCCGGTTCATCAATCGGCGGCGGGTGGGCTTCGCGGTCCTCATCGCCATCTATCTGGCCCTTCCACTGGTGGAGGTGGGGGGCCACCCGGCGGTGCACCTGGACGTGGCGGCGCGCCGCTTCTACCTCTTCGGGGGCACGTACAACGCGCAGGACTTCTGGCGCGTCCTGTTCCTGCTGACGTCGGTGGGCTTCGGCCTGCTGTTCTTCACCGCGTGGCTGGGGCGCGTGTGGTGCGGCTGGGCGTGTCCCCAGACGGTGTTCCTGGAGGCGCTCTATCGTCCCATCGAGCGGTTCATCGATGGGCCCCGGGAGCGGCGGCTGAAGGCCGCGAAGGAGCCGTGGACGCCCGTGCGCGTGGCGCGGGCGGTGCTCAAGCATGGCGCGTACGTCGCGGTGTCGCTGCTCATCTCCCACGCGGCGTTGAGCCTCTTCGTCTCGGCGGGAGGGCTCGTCGCGATGGTCGCCGACGGCCCGGTGGCTTCGCCGGTGGCCTTCGCGTGGGCCATGGCCGTGACGGGCGCGCTGTACTTCAACTTCGCGTGGTTCCGTGAGCAGCTCTGCGTGGTGGTGTGCCCGTATGGCCGCCTCCAGTCGGCGATGCAGGACCGGGACTCGCTCATCGTCGGCTATGACACGCGGCGCGGAGAGCCCCGGGGCCGTCTCATCAAGGCCGCTCCAGGTGTCCCGGCCCCGCCTCCGCGCGGCGACTGCGTGGACTGCTTCAAGTGCGTGGCTGTGTGCCCTACGGGCATCGACATCCGCAATGGCTTGCAGATGGACTGCCTCGCGTGCACGCAGTGCGTGGATGCGTGCGACGGCGTCATGGACAAGCTGGGCCGGCCGCGTGGGCTCATCCGCTATGACTCGCTCAACGGATTGGACGGGCAGCCACGGCGGGTGCTCCGGCCCCGCTTGTTCATCTACGGCGCGTTGATGCTGGTGGCGGTGGTGGGCTTCACGCTGAGTCTGGTGCGGCGCGTGCCCTTCGAGGCGAACCTGCTGCGCTTCCAGGGCATGCCCTACGTCGTCGAGCAGGGCACGGTGCGCAACCAGTTCGAGCTGCACCTCGTGAACAAGAACCCCTCCGAGACGGTGCTCACCATCCGCGTGGACAGTCCCGTGCCCGCGAAGGTGGTGGTGCCACAGGCGCAGGTGACGCTCGCCTCGCTGGAGAGCTTCCGAGTGCCGCTGTTCATCACCGTGGAGCGCAGCGGGACGGAGCTCCCATTCCACTTCACCGTCGAGGTGGCCGACGCGGCCTCAGGTGAAGTGAAGCGCATGGAGGCCCGCTTCCTAGGGCCTGCCGCCAAGGGCGGTTGACATGATTTGATAGAGAAATGCCAGGTGACGTCGATGAAGAACGTCACCTGGCTCGGCTTCTCACGGTGGACAGTGGTTCATCCGGTCCTGGGCAAACCGCTCATGGCGGCTGAAAGCCCAGTGGCAATCAGGTGTTCGTGTCCGTGTCCGTGGCCACACAAGTCGCGGTGCAGTAGCTCTCGCAGGCAGTTCGCATATAGGCCTTCGTCTTCGTGGCCGGGACCAAGCACGTTTCGGAGTCCCATGGGAACTCGGTGCCATCGTCTGGGCACGTCCACCATCCGTGCAGGGAGCAGGCCTGGGCGCTTACTTCGTTCGACTCAGTCGAAGTTTCCGGCGTTCCCTCCGGGGCGGAACCTGGGCCACACGCCGTCATGCCGAGTGCAATGCAAAATGCTGCTGCCAACGTAGTTGACGCACGCTTCATGTTGGGTCTCGTTTCGCTAGTGGAGGATGGTTTCTGCTTCCGGGCCCGTCTTGGCAGGCAATTCTTGTCTATTGGTTTTGGTTTGAATTGTCGAATGATGGTTGCGTGTGGGAAGGATTTGAATTGAGTCTTGATGGATTGAGCGAGGTGTGGACTGTGTTTGTTGTTGCGGCGGTTTAAAGATCCAGTTTGGGTGTGCTGTGAACCTGGCTCCTGTTGTGGCAGGTGGTACGTCCCAATTGGGAAGCCGATGCGTCCCTTGTGGCGCTGAAGTTCGGGACATCCGTTTGTTTGTGCAGGACTTGCACAGGGCCTGGGGGGAGTCGCAAATCGTGCGCGATCCTCGCCGGTTTCCGTCCCCGTCCCGTCCTGGATGCTCCTGGCACGAGGCTTGGAATGGTGAAGCGGTGAGATGGAGCCCCCCCGCCAGGACGTCCCCACGCCACCCGAAGCCCTGCTGAGCCGGTACGACGTCTCCGGCCCGCGCTACACCAGCTACCCCACGGCGCCCGAGTGGCGGAAGGACTTCGGTCCGGAGCATCTGGTGGAGCGGCTCGAGCGTGCAGGCTCCCGGGAGCATGCCGAGCCGCTGTCGCTCTACGTGCACTTGCCCTTCTGCCGCAGCCTCTGCTGGTACTGCGGCTGCAACGTCGTCATCAGCCGGGACCGGGCCGCGGCGGACCAGTACATCGACCATCTGGAGATGGAGTTGGACCTGGTGGTGCAGCGGCTCGGCTGCCGGCGCTCCTTGTCCCAGATTCACTGGGGTGGAGGGACACCCACCTTCCTGGATGAGCGGCAGCTCGAACGGCTGTGGACGGCGCTCACCCGTCGCTTCCGCATCGCGTCGGACGCGGAGGTGGCCATCGAAATCCACCCGGCCGTGACGACGCCCGGCCAGCTCACGCTGCTGCGGAGCATGGGCTTCAACCGCGTGTCCATGGGCCTGCAGGACTTCGACGCGCGCGTGCAGGAGGCCACCAACCGCATCCAGTCCCCGGAGGAGACGCGGGCGCTGCTGGAGCACGCGCGGCTGCTGGGCTTCAAGGGCGTGAACTTCGACCTCATCTACGGCCTGCCGCACCAGGACGCCGAGGGGTGGGCCCGCACGCTGGACACGGTGTTGTCGATGCGGCCGGACCGGCTGGCCGTCTACTCCTTCGCGTTCATGCCCGAGGTGCTGAAGCACCAGCGGCGCATGCCCGCGGAGGCCATTCCCAGCGGGCGCGCCAAGCTGGAGTTGTTCCGCTCCGCCTACTCGGCCTTTGTGTCCGCGGGCTACCGGCCCATCGGCATGGACCACTTCGCCGTGCCCGAGGACGAGCTGGCGCGCGCGCAGGCCGAGCGCCGGCTGGGCCGCAACTTCCAGGGCTACACCGTCAAGGCCGCGTCGGACGTGGTGGCCATTGGCAGCACCGGCATCAGCGATGTGGATGGCGCGTATGCGCAGAACGTCCGCGCGCTGCCGCGCTACTACGAGCGCGTCTCCCAGGGCTGCCTGGCCACGGAGCGGGGCTTGTCCCTGACGGCGGACGACCAGCGCCGCCGCGCGGTCATCACCCGGCTCATGTGCAACTTCTGGGTGGACCTGGGGGCGGACGGCGCCGACTACTTCGCGCCGGAGCTGGAGCGGCTGCGCGCGTTCGAGGCCGATGGCCTGGTGACGCGCACCGGCTCGCAGTTGGAGCTGACGCCCATGGGGCGGCTCTTCGTCCGCAACGTGGCCATGGTGTTCGACGCGTATCTCGCGGGGACGGAGCGCCCCCGCTTTTCCCGCACGGTGTGAAGGGGTCGGTCATGGATGCATTGGACGTGTTGAACCAGGAGCACCGCCACATCCAGCGCGTGCTGGTCGTCCTGGAGCGGGCGGTGGCGAAGGGCCGTGATGGGGAGTTCGTCTCGGCCTCCCTCTTCCTTCGCGCCGCGAACTTCTTCCTCACCTTCGTGGACGGCAGCCACCACGCGAAGGAGATGGTGCTCTTCCAGACGATGGTGGCGCACCGGCTGCCGCTGGCGCCCGGGCTGCTGGCCCAGGTGTCTGGCGAGCACGGCACTGGCAGCGAGCACGCGGTGGCCATGCTCTGCGCGGCGGAGGCGATGCTGCGGGGCGGGGAGACGGACCCCGCGCGCATGCTCGACGCGGCGGATGATTGGTTGCGCCTGTACCGGGGGCACACCGCGGTGGAGGAGGCGCAGGTGTTCCCCATGGCGCGGCGGCTGCTGCCCGCGGGAATCCTGGACCGGATGCGGACGCGCTTTGCCCGAATCGAGGCGTCGCATGGCTCGCTGGCGGAGGCCGCGGAGGCCATGGAGCGCGCCTTCACGCCCGTCCCGGCGGGACGTCTCTTCCCGCGCGGACCGGTGTGCTCGTTCTAGAACGCGACGGGCGCCGCGGAATCACTTCCCGCGACGCCCGGAGTCCTGCTGTCTGCCTGTCTGCCCGCGCGGCTCAGCGCTGCGAGAGAATGTCGTCCAGCCGCTTCTTGTCGCTGGAGAAGGTGAAGTGGCTGTAGAGCGTGTGGCTGTTCTGCGGGTCCAGGATGTACGGCTTCAGCTCGCGCACCACGGCCAGCTTGTCCTGGGTGAACTGGAAGTTGCCCAGGAGCTGGCCCACCTGGGAGACCAGGAAGTAGTGGTGCTGGGCCGCCGAGACGAGCACGCGCATCTTGTCCTCGGCGAAGGTCTGCAGGGAGATGGAAGAGTGGATGCGGCGCAGCTCGCTGTCCGAGATGGGCCGCACCACCGGCTGCGGGGGCGGCATCGGCGCCGGCGGCGGGAGGACGGTGGCCAGCAGCGGCGCCCTGTTCACCAGGTCCTGCACGGAGTTCAGCGTCTCCTTGGCGTTGCGGAACTTGTTGCGCTCCTGCCGGTTCATCCGCTGCTCGGCTTCCTTCAGCAGCTTCTCCAGCCGCTCCAGGCGCTCGTTCAACTCCCGCCGGTCCACCACCACCTGGCTGCCGCTGTGCTGCGGCGGGTAGTTGGGCTGGTGCGGATGGTGCGGCTGCGGCATCTGCTGCCCCGGCGGCGGGCTGGGCGGACGGCGCATTTCCGCCTGGGCGTGGGCATCCAGAGAGGGAAGGGCGAAGAGGAGAGCGAGGGAGGTGATCAGGGCCTTCATGGGGAGCGTCCTTTCATGTGCTCGAAGCATCTGACGCGCCGGGGCCGGTTCCATTCAACCGGACGCGGTAGGGCGTGCAGCCTGCCTCCGGACCACGGAAGTTCCCCCTGGAGCGGCCTGAGCCGTCCTCGCGCCGCCGTGCGTATCCCATGACTCCAGGGGGATGGGTAGTCCCCCTGTGCCTTCACCTGAATCAGGGGGACGCGGTGCGCTTGGACAGCACCTCGCCGTCCGGCGACATCTCGTAGACGAGCGGCACCCCGGTGGCCAGCTCCAGCCCCACCACCTGCTCTCCCGTGAGGTTGTCCAGCTTCATCACCAGGGAACGGTTGGAGTTGCCGTGGGCCACCACCAGCACGTTCTTCCCCAGGCGCAGGTCCCCGGCGATGGCGCGCTCATAGAACGGCAACACGCGCTCCGCCGTCATCTCCAGGGACTCGCCGTTGGGGGGAGGCACGTCGAAGGAGCGGCGCCACACCTTGATTTGCGCGTCCCCCCAACGCTTCGCGGCGTCCGCCTTGTTGAGCCCCTGCAGGTCGCCGTAGTTGCGCTCGTTGAGGGCGGCGTCCCGGATGGTGGGGACCTGCTGTCCCAACGAGCCCAGGAGGATGGACAGCGTCTCCTGCGCCCGGATGAGCGCTGACGTATAGGCGACGTCGAACGTCATCCCTTTCAGCGCCTCCGCCGCGCGCCGGGCCTCCTGGCGCCCCTGGTCGGTGAGGGGGACGTCGACGAGGCCGGTGAAGCGGTTCTCTTGATTCCACAGCGACTGACCGTGTCGGACCAGGACGAGGGTAGGCATGGCCTCCAGGTAATCCAGAAGCCCTGGGGCGGCCAGGGGTGTACGCGTCCACCCGGGGCCGGGCGTTCCAGGCTCCACAGTCTCGCGCTCCGTTCAGGCTGCTTTCTCACGCGGTGCCCCTGGTGGAGCCGGGGCCCGTCGCACTAGAGGGAGCGGAGGAGGAGACACCATGGCTCGCAAGGTCGCCGCATCCGCTGATTCCGCGCTGAGCATCACCCTCGCCCGCGCCCGTGCGCACTGGCTGCGGACGCAGGGGCTCGCGGAGCCGCTGAAGGGGAGCCTGGAAGAGGTGGTCGCCGCGACGGGCTGGGTGCGGACGCTGGGTGGCGTGGACGTGTACCTGGCGGTGCGGGCCCGAGTGCCGGGGCTGCGGCGGGCGGACCTGGACGCGGCGGCGGAGGCGTCCCAGCTCCAGGTGATTCCCGCGGTGCGTGGCTGCATCTACCTGGTGCCTCGCGTCCACGTGCCCCTGGTGATGCGCGTGGCCGAGGAGGCGTACCGCAAGCGGGCCGACCGCGAGCACGAGAAGGTGGGCCTGGACGCGAAGGAGCTGGCGGACGTGGCCGAGGCCGCGCTGGTGGCGCTGCGCAAGGGCCCGCTGTCCTCGGACGCGCTGCGCAAGGCGATGCCCGCGGGCGTGGTGCGCAGCCTGGGCGAGGTGGGCAAGAAGGTGGGCCTGTCCTCGACGCTGCCGCCCGCGCTGCGCCACCTGGAGTTCGAGGGCAAGGTGGAGCGCCGCACCGAAGGCGGGCGGCTGGATACGGAGCGCTACCTGTGGCGGCTGACGGCTCGCAACCCCTTCACCGGGGCCAAGGTGCCCGCCGCGGCGGAGGAGCGCAACGCGCGGCTGGCGGCCCTCTTCTTCCGCCAGTTCGGTCCGGCGACGGTGGAGGACTTCGCGGCGTGGTCGGCCTTCTCGCAGCGGGACGCGAAGGCGGCCGTGGCGCGGGCGGGGCTGGTGCCGGTGGCCGTGGAGGGGTACTCGGAGGCGGCCTATGTGCCCGAGGACGCCCTCGCTGAGTTGCGAAAAAAGGTCCCCGCGGCCACGTCCGTGTCCCTGCTGCCCGCGCATGACCTGTATGTCTCGTCGCATGGCGGGCCCGCCTGGGTGACGGACCCCAAGCACCATGGCATCGCGGTTCCGACGTGGGGTTCCGCCAAGGGCGGCACCCTGGGAGCGGCCGCCCACATCTTCGTCCGCCCCGTGCTGGATGCGGAGCGGCTGGTGGGGCTGTGGGAGTTCGACCCGAAGGCGGACGACGTGGTGTTCCACACCTTCGAGCCGCTGGCGCCCAAGCGGCGCAAGGCCGTGCAGGCCTTGGCCGAGGACACGGCCACGTTCCTTCGAGAGGACTTCAGCCTCGCGCGCAGCTTCAGCCTGGACAACGAGGACTCCGTGCAGAAGCGCGCGGACTTCGTGAAGTCGCTGGGGAAGTAGGCCGGAGCCTCAGCCTTGGCGCAGCGGCGTGAAGCGGCGCTGCATCTCCTCGGGGGACACGTTCTCGATGCGGGCGTTGAGGGCCCAGCGATGGCTGGATGGCGCTCTCAGGTTCTACTTGGGCTCCGCCTTCACCAGCCGGGTCAGCTCCCGGTCCAGGGCGCCTGCGAACTGCTGCCGGTCCTGTGCCGAGTAGCCGTCCGGGCCTCCGGTCGTCACGCCGCTCTCCCGAAGCTCCTGCATGAAGTTCCGGACGGAGAGCCGCTCGGCGACGTTCTCCTCGGTGAAGACCTCTCCGCGCGGGTCCAGCACCACGACGCCCTTGGGCACCAGCAGCGCGGCGAGCGGGATGTCCTGGGTGACGGCCAGGTCTCCCGGCTGTGCCTGCTGGGCGATGTGCCGGTCGGCGACGTCGAGGCCCGCGCCCACCTGCACGCTGGAGACATAGGCCAGCCGGGGCAGGGAGATCGCGTGGTTGGCCACGAAGACGGTGTGAACCTTCACGCGCTGGCCAGCACGCAGGATGATGTCCCGGACGGGGCCCGGGCAGGCATCGGCATCGACCCAGATTTTCATACGGGGACGACTATCTCAGGATCCGCGCGCGGACTCACCCACTGCGCGCCGAACGCCCGTGCCTTCTGGCCCATGGCCCAGCGCGGACTCACGCGGGCGCGGTGGCTGCTCCCAGTCCGCACGGCCCTTCTGTCGGTGCCCAGGACCCGCAGGTGCTCTCCCTGTGACAGCGTCTCCAACGGGCGACAGGGATGCCTTGCACGCCGGTGGGGACGAACGGCCCGGGGGCGGGGGACACAAACCGTGAGAGGCAATCCCTTGCGGTCGTCATGACGCGATGTGTTGCCCGGGATGGGAGACGTCGGCTGGGGGCTTTGTGGAAGGACTGGCGGTCGCATCTATGATGACGCCCATGCCTCTATTTTCAATGCGTGTCGTGATTCCAATCATTGCCATCGCCCTGCTCACCTCGGCTTGCGGTACCGACGCCACGGGGGAATGCCAAGGCACCCTTCTGGGCACCCGTGTGAAATGGCCCATCGATGGTGAAATGTCCCGGTGGATCCGCAATGGCTCCGGCGGGAATGGGCAGCACGGCACCTGGATTGACCTGAGCTACGACCCCAAGGGCACCGCGGGTATGACGAGGTTCGGCGTGGACATCCGGCTCGTGAATGGGGCCGTCGTCAGCGGCGGGCCGGTGACGGTGGCGTTGTCCAACGAGGATGGGCAGCGGCTGGTGCCAGCGGCGGACTCGCTGGTGGTGGACTGGCTCGCCAGCGTGGCGACACACTCGACGACGGGCTTTCCCGAAACGACGGGCATGCCGGTGGCGGGCTCGGTGACCCTGGACGCGGTGAATGATGACCTGGCCGCGGGCCGCTTCGTCTATCGTTACAGGGATGGCAGTGAGCTGACCTGCACCTTCAACGTGCCGTCGCCGGAGCGGGCCGCTGGCTTCTTGGACGGGGACTACGAAGACGATGATGATGACGATTGAACCCTGTTCATGAATTGCGCACTCGCTCGGGGTGTGTGTTGTAGAACGAGCGCATGAACAAGAACACGGGTGGCTGCTTTTGCGGAGCGGTGCGGTATGAGGTGAGCGCGCCGCTGACGGCGGTGACGTACTGTCATTGCTCGAAGTGCCGCAAATGGCATGGGCACGTCGGGGCCTACGCGGCCGTGGACCGGGATGGCTTCCGGCTCACGGAGGAGCACGGCCTCAAATGGCACACCGTCTCGCCCACGGTGCGGCGCGGCTTCTGCGTCGAGTGCGGTTCCAGTGTGCTGTTTGATGAAGCGCCTTCCGCGAAGATGTCGATTTGCGCCGGGACGTTGGAGTCGCCCACCGGCATCCGCGAGAAGGCGCACATCTATCTGGGCAGCAAGGGGGACTACTACGACATCACTCCGGGCCTCGTGGAGTACGACACCTTCCCTGGGAAGTGAGCACCCGCTTGCTCACGCCCCGGTGCTGTGAGGCTCAGGGAGCTCTGGCCGCCGCGTCGATGGCGTCCAGGGCCTCCACCCGCAAGCGCTCCTCCGGGGTGAAGGAGTCGAACAGCAGCCGCTGCACGGCGGCCTGACGCGCGGCGGGGTTCGGCTCGGACTGGCCTAGCGCCTCCCGGCGGGAACGGAACTCCGCCAGCCGCCGCTTCCACTCGGCCTCCTCGCGGTCCATGGCCTCCAGCCGCTCGGTGGCCTCCGCGCCCACGGTGGCCAGCCGGTGCTGGCGCAGGTCCTCGGCCGACGCACCGGATTCCACCAGCTCGCGTTCCACCGCCTGCTGCCGCAGGGGGCGCAGCGCCTCGTCGCGGCTGGCGCGGTATTCCTCGGGGAGTTGTTCATCCAGCGCGGCGATGCGGCGCTCGCGCTCGTCGGGCGACAGCGTGGTGTCCTGCTGGAGCTTCATCCGCTCCACTGACACCGCGTCCACCCGCTCCTCGTCACCGAAGAGTCCCTCCGCCCAGGGGCCCAGGTGCTCGCGGCGCAGCTCGCGCAGGGACTCCAGCCGCGCGCCCACGTCCAGCTCCGCGCCCCGTTGGTTCGCCGCGAAGGTGCGCGCCGCGTCGCGATACGCGAGGTAGTCATCCAGCACGCGCACGGCTTCCTCCATCGCCGCGGCTGGCAGATTCTTGGCCCGCAGCGAGGCGAGGATGCGCTCGCGGATGACGGGCAGCCCTTCCTCGCCCATCGCGGAAAGGTAGTAGTCGAACAGGCGCCGCAGGTCCGCCGACACCACGAGGTGACCCGACGCATCCACCTGCACCGAGCCATCCTCCTCCGTGTCCTGGAGCGAGCCCGGCATGGGGGGCAGGGCCGGCGCGGCGGAGGTGGTGTCCGCGGGCGACGCGGTGGGCACGGCACGTTGCGGAGCCGGTGTACCCACGCGCGGCGCGGAGGGCATCGACGGTGAGACAGCGGCGACAGCGGGCCCGGGCGGCGTGGGCGTCGCCCGGGCCTTCCACCATGAGAACACGCCCGCACCCAGCAGGGCGCACAGCGCGGCTACGGGAATGACGGCGCGGCTCTTCATGGCGGTCCTTCGCGCGCGGCCGTCTAGAGGCCGAGCCCCTTCAGGCGGTTGGCATGGTTGCGGAACACCGTCTTCGGGTTGGTGAAGAAGGCGGTGAGGCCCAGCACCTGGTTCACCTCGTCCAGGTGGTTCATGTCGTAGTTGTCACGCAGCACCGTGCCGAAGTGCGAGCTGCACCTGCCGACCAGGCCGTCGTTCGCCTCGCTGTAGAAGAACGAGCTCAGCTTCATCGGGTAGTCGGACGCGTCGAACAGGTTGGTGAAGGGGTCCGTGCCGGACCAGGAGTAGTAGCGCTGGCCCTGCGCCCCCGTCGCGGCGCCCTGGCCGCAGCTGCTGGAGGGGATGCCCGCCGGGTACTTCTGGTTGAACGCCGCCGTGCCGGACTTGCTGAGCGCCGCCAGCGCGCCAATGGCGTCCTGCGGGCTCGTCTTCCCCGACAGCAGCCCCAGGACGGTGCCCAGGTTGTTGGCGAAATAGGCCAGCACGCTCTCCGTGAAGGAGCCGCCCCGGAGGTTGGCGCGCAGGTAGTCCGCCAGGTCCGCGCCCTTGTGCGGAGAGCCCACCGTCGTCACGGACGCCACCAGGTCCGGGCGCACCGCCGCCACGTAGCGCACGTCCAGGCCGCCGTGGCTGTGGCCAATGAGGTTCACCTTGCCCTTGCCCGAGCGCGCGACGATGTCCTTCACCTGCGCCAGCAGCGCCTCGCCACGCTGCTCCGTGGTGTTGAACTGCGGAACGCTCGTCACGTACACCGTCGCCCCGCCCGCGCGCAGGTCGGAGCCGATGCCATAGAAGTAGTCGTAGACGCCAAACAGCGAGTCGAAGCCCGCCATGCCGTGCGCCAGCACGATGGGATAGCGGGTCTGCGTTTGGGTATTCGCGAGCGCGGGTTGCGCCCACAAGCCAAGTGCCGCGACAGCCAGAACCAGTGTCCGGACAGCGTTTCGCATGAGGAGGGGCTCCTGTTCGGGGGACGGGTCCACTGCGGATTGACCCGCGAATCAACGCGTAGGCCAATCACAGACCAGAATCAAGGCGCCCCCTGCATTATCAGTAAACCGGGCGAGGCCAGTTGTCGCATGCTCTTGCTGTGTTGCGTCAAGGGCTCACGGCGCGGTGCGTTGGGCAGAGCCCGGGCTGCGCGAGCGCATCACGGCGCGGCGCGGACCGCGCGCAAGAAGACGACCTGGCGTTGGCGTTCGAAGGGCTTACGCCCCGGGCTGTGTGGAGGGATTGCCCGCGGGCGGGAGGAAGCCCGCTTCGTAGTCCGCGAGCAGCTCCGGGAAGACAATGCACTTCTGCGTTTCGGGATACACGCCGGTGGAGTAGCGGATGGCGGCATAGCCGAAGATTTCGGTGAACAGCGCCAGCTTCGCCTCCGCGGGGGCCCGGCGGACGTGGTCGTGGAAGGCGAGCACTTCTCCCTCCAGTGAGAAGGGCCGCGCGTACATGGCATGGGGAATCACGTCATGGACGATGCGGAAGACGCAGTTCTCCTCCGGCGTCCACAAGGGATGCTCGCAGTGCTCGGTGTTGATTTCGAGCTGTCCCCGCTCCAGGTCCGCGACGATGTCCTCCGGGCCTGAGTAGACGGTGCGCGTCGAATAGCGGATGGACAGGCAGGGCCGGACGGCTTCGTAGACGTCGAAGGCGTGGGCCAGCAGGGCTCGCCAGGAGCCGCTGCATCCCTCATCAAGGTGCCGGGCGTCGGCCGCATAAGCATCCGTCACCCGGGTGGCGAACGCCAGCAGGGCGGCGGGTTGGAATGCGCGTGGCGCTGGGTCCGCATAGGCGGTGAGCGGAAAGCGTGAGTCAATGCGCTGGCGCAATTCGTTCAGCAACGTCATGGAACGACCCCCATGATGGCCATTGGAGCGCGCGGCCAACCTCTCCGTCAACAGCGCATCCTTTCCCGAATGGGTTTGTTCGCTGCGCCTCGTCCCTTGTGGAGAAGTGTGTGGGGTCGTTAGATCGGCGAGGCTTCCAGGTCCCACTTCCACCCAGGGCGTCTCTCTCATGTCGAGCACTTCCTCCGCCGCCTCCCCGGCCTCCACGCAGTCCGCCCCTGCCGCCAAGGGATGGATGCTCTGGCTGGGACGCATCTTCACCGGGCTCGTCGTCGCCACGCTGGTCTTCAGCGCGTCGAAGAAGCTGGGGCAGTCACCCGAAGCCATCCAGGGAATCGAGAAGTCTGGCTACCCTGGCTCGGTGTTGCTGGCCATTGGAATCACCGAGCTCCTCTGCATGGCGCTCTACGCGGTGCCGCGGACGGCTGTCTTGGGCGCCATCCTCGTTACGGGCTACCTCGGCGGCGCCACCTCGACGCACGTGCGTCTGTCCGAGCCGTTCATCGCCCCCATCCTCGTGGGCGTTTTCGCCTGGGCGGGGCTTTTTCTGCGGGACGCACGTCTCCGGGCCTTGCTGCCCCTGCGCCGCTCGCCCTGAGCACGCGCCACGGTTCCTCTCCTGGAGTCAGGCTTTCGTTGTCTGAGGACGGGCGCTCATTCTCCGGGCGCCCACGAAGTCCAGCACCGCGTTCCGCTTCGCCGCGTCCGACGAGGGAAAGACAATCGCGTGGGGCGGACTCACCCCGGCGGGCGCCGAACCTGGGCCTCCTACGGGAGGAGGCGGGAAAGCAGCTCGAGCCCTGGGGCTTGCAGGGGGATGCGCCCACGGAGCGCGGAGAAGAAGGACCAGCCATGGTTCGCCAGCAGCACCACGCCCGCGTCTGCCCCGGCGGCGAAGCCCATGAAGCTGGTGTAGCCCCGGATGACGGAGGCGCGCCACACCACCGGCTGACCACGCACCTGCGTCACGCGCCACCCGAGCCCCATCTTCCCAGGGGTCGCCTCCGCGTGCGGCACATGGGTCAGCTGCAGGGCACGCACGACGCCCGCGTCACCCCGTCCGAGGTTCGCATCGAGGAAGCGGAGCAGGTCGGGAGCGGTGGAGTAGGCGGCGCCAGCTCCCGGCAGGGCGGGGAAGGTCCATTGGGGGATTGGTTTGCCTCGCGCCGTGTGGCCGGGCGTCAGGCGGGGCTCCTGTTCCTCGGACAGGCGCAGCGTGGTGTCGGCCATGCCCAGGGGCTTGAAGAGCAGGTCCCTCAACGCATGTCCGTAGTTGAGCCCCGCGCGCCGGGAGAGCGCGTGGCCCAGCACACCCATGCCCAGGATGGAGGGCGCATAGCGGCGCGGCGGCGGCCATTCCGGCTGATAGGTCTGGAGGAACGCTCCGAAGAGTCTCGCGTCGTAATGGCCGAAGGGGTCCTCCATCGTCTGGGCGTCCTGCTCCAGGTTGGGAGGCAGGTGGGGCATTCCCGAGGTGTGTGTCGCCAGTTGCTCCAGGGTGATGCGGCCCGCCGTGGCATCCGCGAGCAGCGACCGGGGAATCACCTCGGACAGGGGCATGTCGAGCCGTGCCTTGCCCTGGTCCACGAGCAACGCGAGGAGGGCCCCCGTGAAGACCTGGGTCAGCTCGCCCAGCGCGAAGAGGGCGCTTTCAGAGGGCGGAACGCCTTTGCTCCGCAGCGCTTCGACGTGATGCACGCCTCCCTGGGTGATGCCGGCGCAGAGGGACGCCGTGCGATATCCGCGCACGTAGGCGCGGGTGGCATCCTGGAGCAATTCACCGGGGGGCGGCTTCGGCACGGAACGCATGGCGGGCCTTCTACACCATGTGTCCGGAGCGGCCAGGGAGGGCCGGCGTCGGGGCGTCCGCGCCTTGCTGTCACACGCCTGCACGGGAATTGACGGAATGTCATTCGTCCGTCGTGCCGGAGCCGACCAAGTGCGCGGAATCTTGGGAATGAGGCGTTGGAACGGCATGTGTAATGGCCTCCTGGCAACAGGAGGTCCACGCCATGCCCGTTTGCCGTCCGCCCGTTTCCCCTGGGTTTTCCGCCACGCGTCACTTCGTCGAGCGCAGCTCGCTTCGGCAGCTTCGTGACGATGTGCTCGACTTCATCCTGGAGTTTGGCATCCGGACCCGGGCGACGGGCATGACGCACGTCACGGTGCTGGAGCGGGAGCTGCCTTGGGCTTGGCGGAGCCTGGATGTGGCACGGCAGGCGCGTGGGTGGATTGTCCTGCTC
Source organism: Myxococcus sp. AB056 (assembly GCF_006547365.1). NCBI lineage: Bacteria > Pseudomonadati > Myxococcota > Myxococcia > Myxococcales > Myxococcaceae > Myxococcus > Myxococcus sp. AB056. The sequence goes on from NZ_VHLB01000032.1 coordinate 61,203, forward strand.
AATGACGAGGAGCGCCTCATCACCTGCTACCGGCGCGGCGATGCGAACCGCTTCATCCGCCGCAAGCCCAAGCACCGCATGTCCGGTGTCCAGCTCCAGGGCCTCTGAGCGGAATGCGCTCACGCCGCGCGCAGCAGCAGGAACATCAGCATCGCCAGCAGCGCGGCGATGCCCACGGTCAGAGGGCCCAGCGGCGCACGTTGGGTCAGCAGTCGCCGCGCGGAGATGGCGCTGTCGGGGCGGTCCTGGATGGCTTCCGAGAGCAGGCTTTTCAGCAACCGGCGCAGGTGCCGGGGCACGCCCTGGGGAAGTGGCTGCGTCTCCGGCATGCCTCCCGTGAGCGCCTCGTGCAGGACGCGCCCCACCGCATGCAGGTCCGACTGAGGGACGGCGCGCCCCCACTGTCGTTGCTCGGGGGCCTGGTATCCATGGGCACCGGGAGGCACGAGCGACAGGCCGAAGTTCGTCAGCATCGCGCCGTCCTTCGCGAGCAGGATGTTCTGGGGCCGCACGTCACCGTGGACAAGCCCTGTGTCGTGTGCGGCGCCGAGCGCATCGAGCAGTCGCAGCGCCAGTTGCTCCACCTCTTGGAAGGGCAGTGCGTTCACCCGGTCCAGTCTCGTCTCCAGGTCGGGCGCAATCTCGGGCTCCAGGGCGTACCAGCAGTGGCCGCGCTCCTCGCCCACCGCCAGGACGCGGACGATGCCTGGGTGGCGGAGGCTCCGCAGTGTCTCCGCCTCCCGGTGGAAGCGCGCTCGCGCCTCCGCATCCGCTGTCACCGAGGAAGACATCACCTTCACCACGCACGGCCCCACATGGCCTTCCGCTGCGTAGAGCCAGCCCGTGGCGTCGGTGCCCAGGCGGGAGTTCAACTGGAAGCCCGCCAGGGATTCACCCGTGAGGTCCGGCTCCAGCGGTGTGCCTCGCGTCTGCGCGCCGTGCGTGAGGTCCGCACCGCAGGCGGCGCAGGTGCGTCGCGGGCCTGCCTCGGCGCCAGGGTGGGGCGTTTGACATGTGGGGCAGGTCGGATTCACGGGGCCGGGCCGGGTCGATTCTTCGCCATCTTCCGGGCCGTCCTCGTCGTCCGCAAGCCATGCTCCCGTGTGGCGTGGTGGGGACGGTGTCCAAGGCCGTTGACTCGCCCCTCGCGTTGAGGGACGGGAAGTGCATGGCACAGCAGAAGGTCCAGGTTCCTCGTGAGGCCGCCGGTGAGCGGCTCGACCGCTTCCTGTCGAAGCAGGTCCCAGGCATCAACCTGGAGCGGGCCCGTGCCCTGATTGATTCGGGAGCGGTTCGCATCCGAGGCAAGAAGTGCCAGCCCACGCGCAAGCTGTGGGGCGGTGAGGAGATTGAGCTCGAAAGGCCCGAGCCACGCGCCGCGCCGGTGGTCTCTTCTGAAGGGCCGGTGCTGCCAGTGCTTCATGACGATGCGGCGCTGGTCATCGTGAACAAGCCTCCGGGCATCGTGGTGGAACCGGAAGGGCGCGCGGCCTCCGTGGTGGGGTTGCTCGCCGCGCAGCGGCCGCCCTTCGATGTGGAGGGCCTGGCCCAGCCCGGGGTGGTGCACCGCCTGGACCGGGAGACGAGTGGCTGTCTGGCCTTCGCACGCACGGATACGGCCGCCGCCGCGCTTCTGCGCTCCTTCCAGGAGAAGCGCGTGGACAAGCGCTACTGGACGCTGGTGCTGGGGCAGCCGCCCGCGCGGGGCCGCCTGGAGGGGCCCTATTCCAGAGACCCGGCGGACCCTCGGCGCTTCACCACCCGCGTGCCCTCCGCGCGTCGTGCGGCGCTCTCCTTCGAGGTTCGCGAGCGCTTCGCGGATGCAGCGTTGCTGGAGATCGACCTGGACACGGGCCGCACGCACCAGGTTCGCGTGCAGCTCTCCGAGGCCGGGTTCCCCGTGCTGGCGGATTCACTCTACGGTCCGCCGGAGGCACGCGCGCATGTCGCGGCACGGGCGTTGGGCCGGCAGGCGCTGCATGCCTTCACCTTGGAGCTGCCGAGCCCTGCTACGGGTCAGCCCGTCCGTGTCGAGGCGCCATTGCCCGAGGACTTCCAGCGCGCTCTCACGGTGCTGCGGGGTGGGTGAGCGCGGTCGTCCCTAGAAGCGCACCTGGAGCAACAGGTTGCCGCCCACGATGTCCTGCGAATCCCAGACGACCACTGCTGCGCCCGTGTCGCCATCCGCGTAGGTGGTCTGGTTCGGATCGCGTGTGTAGAAGAGCTCGGCCAGGACACCTGCGACCTCGCCCAGGTCCCACCGGGCGGTGGCCTTCGCGGTGAGGATGGGGCTCCGGTCTTCGCCCTCCGGCAAATAGGAATACAAGGTGGTGCCTCGAACGATGAGGGGGTTGATGCGTGGCCACATTGGCAGTGGAACCATCGACTTCAGTGTGGCCGGGGCGGTGACGCGGACGAGGAAGCCGGGCGTGAGCCCCCAGTCTTGGAGGAAGTAATCCGCCCCCACCGTCGCGGACAGCTCGGCCAGCGCCTCCATCTGTTCGAACAGGGCGCCGCCCGTCGGGAAGAAGCCCGGGTAAGAAAGCACCATGAACGAGGGCGTCCTGTAGTACGCGAGCGCGTGAAGCCGGAGCTGGTCCCACTTGAACCGAGTCACCAGCGCCGCGGCGTGCGCTGCTTGCTTTCGCATGGCACCCGGCACGGTCGACTCACTGTCGATGAGCCGCTGGGAGACGTAGCTCCCTTCCAGTGCGACATGGGCTCCAAAGCCACCGGGATAGACGTCGGGGGCGAAGAAGCGCTCGAAGAAGGTCGGGTCTCCCTCGTAGAGCGCCAGGTCGACGTTCGCTCCGACGGGGACGCCATGGCGCCACATCACTCGCCCGGACACGCCGCGCGTGTAGATGTCGCCCTCCGAGCCGCTGATGTAGGGCAAGCTCCCGGGGCCCAGGTCGAGGTTCGCGGCCCCGGCTTCCACCCGGAAGGCCGGGGAGAGGTTCACCCCTGCACCCACCAGGAGCATGAGGCGCCGCTCCAGTTCCTGGGTCACGCCGTTCTGCATGCTGGGGAGCTTGGCGGCGACGAATGCATCCCATCTCCGCCGCGACAGGCGCAGCTCCACGGCGGGTTCGCCGTCATCTCCCGAGCGCGTGATTGACGAGATGCGTGCCCATGCCACCGGGTTCTCGTAGCCCATGTGCAGCCGGGTGGCGCTCACCGGGAACACCGTCAATGCCAGGCGCTCATCGGGCGCCCAGGAGGAAGGCCGGTACCGGAGGCCGAAGAAGCTGGCGTTGTCCTGAAGAATGGTACCGGAGACGGCGACCGGATTGATGAACAGCGACAGCCTTGCTTCGGCGCGCAGGCCGGACGCCAGCTCCGCCGTGCGCGCGTCCAGCGCGACGTGGAACCGCGTGGTGGCATCAGGGGCGCCGAAGTCGGTGTCTCCTGCGAGGAAGGACAGGCGCGTCTGGAGGAAGGAGCCTTTTGACGCAGCGGGCTCCGTGGAGACGGACTCCGGGCTCTGTCCCAGAGCGATGATGAGCGAGGCGGCGAGGAGCGAGGGCGTCATGGGCGCGCCGACATAGCCCAATTGCTGACATGTTGGCTATGTCACTCCACGCGCCCCGGGAGTTACTTTTTGGAGCGCTTGAGGAGCGCCGCGCACGGGTCCTCCATGGGCATCGCCGGCGTGAACCAGACGTAGTCGAAGGGCAGGGATTGCGCGCCGAAAGAGGCCGCGTAGTCCGCCGGCTCGGGCAGCTTCGGGTCGACCTCCAGCAATCCCACGGAGCGCACGTCCTTGCCGGGCGCACGGGCCGCGAGCTGCGCGGGAACGCCCCGGTCCGTCCGTGCATGGCCGTTGCCGGTGATGAGCACGCCGCCCTGGCCCGTGTCCGCGTTCGACAGCCGGTCCGCCAGGTGCGCGTCCCGTGCACGCTGGGCCTGCACCATGGGGCCGAGCATCTCCTGGGGCAGATGGCCGCAGTGGGCTTCGTCCTGCTCCTGGCGCATCGCCTGCTCCATCGGCTCGGGCAGCGGCGTGTCCAGAGACAGGCGCTGGCGCAGCTCGGGGGGCAGTGCCTCCGGGCCGCGCATCACCAAATCCCTCACCTGCGCGCGGGGCAGGTTGGCGGCGACGATGGGAAGCCCCGCCTCCAGCCCGGCCGCGAACACGGGCCGATACAGGGCCCAGTCCGGCCAGCCACTGCCCGCCCAGTTGACCGCGAGCGCGAGCGCCTCCGCGTCCCGCGGGGCCTGGGCCCGTGACGCGTCCACCGCCGCCTGTTGCCCCACGTCGAGCATCTCGAAGGCCAGCGCGGGCTTCCGGCCTCCCTCGGCCAGGGCCTGGACGAGCCACGCCTGGAGCTGGTGGTGGTCGGGCTGGTCATGCCGCTCTCCCAGCACCACGAAGCGGGCCTGGGCGAGCGAGCGGCGCAGGGTGTCCGCATCCACGAAGCGGGCCGCCTTCACGTCCCAGATGCGGCCCGTGAGCGGATGCTCTCGGTGCAGAGGAGAGGACCACTCGTTGGGAAGCGGTGCCTGGACGCCAGGCTGCTCCACGGCGGAATCAGGACGCGTGGCGCTGGCGCGCGAGCAGGCGGTGGCGACCAGCAGGACGGAGGCGATGAGGAGCGTGCGCATCACGCGCGCCATTCATCCACAAGGCAGGCCTCGTGGACCACTTCCGGGTTGGCGAGGTGGTGGACCGGTGACAACCGCTGGCGCGAGGGCGCCCCGGAAGGGACCCGACGGGATGGAGAGGGCGCCGTGACGGATGCGTTTCCCTCCCCACCGGGCGGATTGTTGCGTCACCGCGCGCGCCTGAGGTTGCCGCCTGTCGAACCAGAGGGGAGCAACGAATGCGTCAGGGGAAGTGGAAGCCTGTGCGAGTGGCGCGGTGGAGCAGCATGTTGCTGGGAGTGCTACTGTCCGCCTGCGGTATGCCCTTGGACGACGCGCCTGAAGGCGTGCCGGAGGCGGTCTGGGAGGCGTTGGACGGGCGGGCCGGACCGTCCGAGATGGGAAGGAACATCGGGAAGCGTCCGCCCACGGGGCGTCCGGGAGAAGGCGTGGCCTTTGATGGAAAACAGTTCCTGGTCGTCTGGCAGGACGAACGCGAGGGGGGCGTCTTCGGCGCGCGGGTGACACCCAAGGGGAAGGTGCTGGACCCGGGGGGCTTTCCCATCAACGCGGGCAGCGGTTTGGATGGCGGGCAGCCTCGAGTGGCCTGGGACGGAAAGTTCTTCCTGGTCACCTGGGTCAGCGCTTCCGGTCTGGTTGCCGCCCATGTGGAGCGCGACGGAGATGTGCGCCGCCGGTTCGTCGTCTTCGGCTCCGATGAGGTGCGAGGGCCTCCAGGCATCGCCTGCGCGCACGAGCTGTGTCTGCTCGCCTTCCCCTTCGTCGGCGATGTGGAGAGCATCATCAACGCCATCCGTGTGACGTCCGACGGAGACGTGTCTGAGCGCACGCAACTCTCCGTCTCCGCCTCCAACATGGCCATCAGCCCGGCCGTGGCCTGGGACGGCAAGGAGTTCCTGGTCGTCTGGAGTGACGAGCGGGGTGGGACCCTCACGCCGGACCTCTTTGGGAACCGGGTGACGAAAGACGGCATCCGGCTGGATGGGGCTGGCGGTGTCCCGCTCGTCGTCCGTGAGGGCGCTCAAACCGTCCCCGACGTGACGTGGACGGGCAACCACTTCTTCGTCGTGTGGCAGGACGACAAGAACAACACTGCCGATGTCTACGGCGCTCGTTTCCGAAGGAACCTCGCGTTGGACGGGCCCGCGGCCTTCGGAATCGCCACGGGCGCGGACGAGCAGACGCTGCCTCGGGTGGCGCCCAGTGGCAACAAGTCGCTCGTCGTCTGGGATGCCGCCCGGCAGGGTATCCACCGCGTGCGCGGTGTCCGGGTGGGGGACAACGGAAGCATCCTGGGCTCGAGCTTCACCATCTCCACGGGGGACTTCCAGCAGGAGATCGCGCCCGCCGTGGCGGCCGGAGACCACAAGTTCCTCGTCACCTACGCGGGTACGACGACAGGCACGGACGAATTCGGCCCGCACGAAATCCTGGCGACCCGTGTGACGCACGATGACACGGTGAAGGACAGGCCGGCGCTGCGCCTCACGCGCCCGTGGGGCCACAAGCCTCCGGTCGCCGCCGCGCGGGGCACCGATGCCTATCTGGCGGTCTGGAGTGAGAGTCTCTCCGGCACGCCGGGCATGCTGGCCGCTCGGGTGAGCCTGGATGGACAGTTGCTCGATGTGCCCGTCGTGTTGCCCGCCGGGGCGACGTCACGCGCGCCCGTGGTGGTGTGGGACGGGGCGGCCTGGTTCGTGGCGTGGGAAGAGGGCACCGCTGACGCCACGGGATTCCAGGGGGCGCGCGTGAGTGGAGCGGGCCCGGCGCTGGAGGTGAGCCGCCTGTCCCATTCCGCGCTGCTTCCTCTGGAGATGCTGGCGCCGTCCGCCGAGCGCTGACGGCGCGCCTCCCAGCCAGGCGGGCACTCCGCCTGGCCCGGGACGGTCCTGCTACTTCGCGTCCACCACGACGACCATCCACCGGTCCGTGGCGTGATCGATGCGGATGTTGGCGGCGCCGGCCTCCTGGAACTGCTGGATGATGCCCTCCAGGAAGGTGAGGTGCTCCTTGGGCGCGTCCACGAAGATGTTCTTCGGGCCGTTGCCCTTCGCCTTGGCCTTCTTGGCGGGAGCGCCGGCTGCGCCGTTGATGGCCTCGGGGGCCGCGGCGGCGGCCTTCAGGCGGGCGGCGGCGTCGTCCACCGTCGCCTCGGTCTCCTCGGCCTCGGGCTCGGGCTCCACTTCCGGGGCGGGAGCGGGCGCGGCGGCGGCGGCCGACGCGGCTTCGTCCTCGGCCTGCTCGCGGAGCTGGTTGAACGTCTTCATGTTGATGGTGCCGCCAAACTTATCCTTGAAGGACTCCAGCGCCTCCTTGCTGCTGATGTCCGGCTGCTGGCGGAAGAGCTCGAGCAGAAACGCGTGGCGCTCCTGGGTCTGCTCCTGGGTTGTCCTGGCCATCGTCTTCGTGCTCCTGGGTGTGTCGCGATGTCGCGAAAGGCGGCGCACCCTATCCGGAGCCGTGTAGCGCCGCAAAGGGGGCCTGGGCCTCTCCTTCGCGGGCATGACTCGCGTGCCGAGCCACACGCGCTGGACGTGTGGTCTCAGTGCCGGGGCGGCGGCGGCGCGCTGTGGTCGGAGTGCAGCAGCGACGGCGGGTCGAAGCAGGTGAAGCGCTGGTTGTCGAGCCGGCACACGCCGTCCGGCGTGTTGGCGCACTGCACCTCGGTGCGCGTGGCCTTGCAGTCATAGCCGCAGGCCATGTCCTCGGAGGCGTTGAGGCAGCGGGGTGCGGGCGTCTCCGCGCCGTACTGGTGGATGACGGCGTCCGGTGGGTCCCAACAGGTCAGCGTGTTGAAGTTCGTGGAGCAGACGCCGTAGGGCGTCCGGTTGCAGGCCACCTCGCCGTTGAACTGACGGCAGTTGTAGCCGCAGGCCACCTGGCCCCGGCTCTCCTTGCACTCCGGCTTCGCCCTCGTGGTGGGCGGGTGCTGGATGGCGACCAGGGGCGGGTCCCAACAGTGCACGCCTCCCACCAGGACCTCACAGATGCCGTAGGGCGTCCGGGCACAGGCTGTTTGTGTTCCGGTCGTCTTGCACTGGTAGCCGCACACCGAGCGTCCCTGGGAGAACACGCACTGCGGAGGCGGGGGGCGGACCACGGGCTGTTCCGAGGTCGCCACGGGAGCCGTGGCGAGCCACAACGCGGAGAGGAGGCTGAGCATGGTGGGAGGCCCGACGAAAATCGCGGCGGTTTATTCAAACCGCGCGTTCGGGCCCCCAGGTCCCAGGGCGCTCAGCGGGCGCGGGGCCCACCGGGACGGCGCGCCCGGGGACGCGCGGTTCCATTCGGTTCGGACCGGGGCGCGGCCTCCTGACGCGGCGCGGATGCACCGGCGCCGGTGTCGCGCTCGGCACGCTGCCGGCGCGCGGCCTCTCCGGGCGACTCCGGCGGGACGAGCGCATGGGGCCCGCGGCCGATGAGGTCCTCGCGGCCGGCCAGCTTCAGCGCCTCTCGCGCCAGCGGCCACTGCTCCGGGTTCCAATAGAGCAGCAGCGCCTTCTGGAGCCGCTTCTCGCGCAGTCCCTGGGCCGTGTAGACGGGCTCCATCTTCAGCGGGTCCAGGCCCGTGAAGTACATGGCGGTGGCCATGGCCATGGGGGTGGGGATGAAGTCCTGCACCTGCCGGGGCCGCTTGCCGTTCTGCTTCAGCCACAGCGCCAGCTCCACCATGTCCTCCAACGTGGAGCCCGGGTGGCCGCTGATGAAGTAGGGGATGTCGTACTGCTCCTTGCCGGCCTCTTCGCTGGCGCACGCGAACATCTGCTGGAAGCGCTCGAAGCTCTCGATGCCGGGCTTCTTCATCTTCTCCAGCACGCGCGGGGAGACGTGCTCCGGCGCCACGGACAGCTGCCCACCCACATGGTGCGCGGCCAGCTCCTTCACGTACTCCGGCGAGCGCTCCGCCAGGTCGTAGCGCACGCCGCTGGCGATGAAGACGTGCTTGACGCCGTCCTCCTTGCGCACGTCCTGCATGAGGCTGATGAGCGGCCCGTGGTCCGTCTGGAGGTTCTCACACACGCCCGGGTGGACGCAGGACAGCTTGCGGCACCGCTTCTCGATGTCCTCGCTCTTGCACTTGAGCTTGTACATGTTGGCGGTGGGGCCACCCAGGTCGGTGATGGTGCCCCGGAAGTCGCCCATGCGGCGCAGGGCGCGGACCTCGCGCAGCACGCTCTCCGCGGAGCGGCTCTGGATGACGCGGCCCTCGTGCTCGGTGATGGAGCAGAAGGTGCAGCCGCCGAAGCACCCGCGCATGAGGACGATGGAGTGCTTCACCGTCTCGTAGGCGGGGATGCGCTCCCGGTACATCGGGTGCGGCACGCGGTTGAAGGGCAGGTCATACAGCTCGTCCATGGCCACGGACTTGCCTTCGGCGCCCGCGGTGCCCACGCCGTCCTCCAGCGGGAGCGCAGGCGAGTTCATGTAGATGGCGCGGTTGCCGTGGCGCTGCGCCAGCGGACGCGCGTTGCCCGGGTTGGTCTCCATCTGGAAGTCGCGGCTCATCACCGCGAAGGCGTGCTTGTCCTCGATGACCTGCTCGTAGGACGGCAGCACCACCGTCTTGCGGTCCGCGGCGCGCCTGGCCGGGTCCGCCTCCAGGGCGCGCATCTCCTCGTCGTTGATGATGTACGCGGTGCCGCGCACGTCGCGGATGTCCTGGATGCGCTCGCCCTGGCGCATGCGGTCCGCGACTTCCATGATGGGGCGCTCGCCCATGCCGAAGACGAGCAGGTCCGCCTTGGCGTCGAAGAGGATGGAGCGGCGCACCTTCTCGCTCCAGTAGTCGAAGTGGGCGATGCGGCGGAGGCTGGCCTCGATGCCACCCAGGATGATGGGGACGTCGGGGTACGCCTCACGGCAGCGCTGCGCGTAGACGATGGTGGCCCGGTCCGGCCGGCAATTCGTCTGCCCGCCGGGGCTGTACTGGTCCTCCGAGCGGTTCTTCTTCTGGGCCGTCAGCCGGTTGAGCATCGAGTCCAGGTTGCCCGCGGCCACGCCGAAGAACAGGCGCGGCGGCCCCAGCGCCTTGAAGGGCTCGGCCGAGTGCCAGTCCGGCTGGGGGAGGAGGCCCACCTTGAAGCCGCGACCTTCCAGGAAGCGCGCGATGAGCACCGGCCCGAAGGCCGGGTGGTCCACGTACGCGTCCCCCGTCACGATGATGATGTCGCACTGCTCCCAGCCGCGCGCCTGCATGTCGGCACGGGTGGTGGGCAGGAAGGGATGGGCGTAGCGCGTCGAATAGGCCATGTCGGTGGGGGGCGGGGGGCTTCCACCCAGAACATCGGGAGGACGTGGAAGCAAGCCCGGCTGGAGAGGGTGTACACCGGGGCGGCCTGCCTTCCTACCCACCGCACATGCACCCTGGGTGTGGCGCATTGACGGCGATCCAAGCCTCCCCTACCTTGGCCGGCCTCTTACATGTGGCGACCTGTTCGGGTGGGCAGGTCATGAAGTGTAGGTTCCGCGAGTGTTCGCCATGGCAGCCGCAGCGTCTTCTCCAGCCCTGCCGGATGTAACGGCCCCGCGTGGCACCGGTGGCCCAGGGCCGGTGCGCGGCGAGGTGTGGAGGCCGCGCGTCCGATGATGCGGGGGCCGGAGGCGGGACGTGCGGGCGAGGCGGCGGAGCCCGGAGATGGGGGCTCGCAGGCGCCTGCGTCCACGCGCGAGCTGCATGTCGAATACGACGATGCGCCGCCGCCCGAAGCCGCTCCGCCCCGGCGGGTGGGGGCAGTGCCGCGCTGGCGCAACACGTTCCAGGCACCCGAGTCTCCACGTGAGGAGGACGTGGCGCTGCGGCGCACCGAGAACGCGGTGCGTGTGGAGCCGCCCCAGGCCCCCGAGCCCACCGAGGCGAAGGCGGACGTGGCCCGGGCGCCGAATCCGTTGCTGCTCGTCTCGCGGATGGCGCGGGGACGGGAAGGCGGAGAGGACGTTCCGTCGCGTGATGTCTCCGCGCCCGAGGACGTCAGCCCCGCCGAGCGAGAGGCGATGCGCGCCGCGGTGGCCACCGGGAAGCGCCGCGAGCTCTGGGCTCCGCCCGCGTATCTGCCGGAGGACCTGCGGGAGGCGCTGCTGTCCGAGCGCAGCCAGTACCGCGCGCAGTTGCTGCAGGACGTGCGCGAGGTCAGCCTCCAGGGGCCGGGGGTGCTGTCGCTCATCCCGCGTCCGGCGGCGGACCCGGACTGGTCGGGAGGTTCGGTGCTCGGCTTCCTGGGGGAGGAGTGCGTCTTCGGCGGAGACGTCGTCCACCTGGACTTCGAATCGGGGCGTGTGTTCGCCGCGCCTAGCCACGGTGATGATGTGGACCGTCGCGCGCTGTCCGCGGACCGCTGGTGTTACCGGCCCTATGACTTCGCCGAGGCCCTGTGCGCGGCGGCCTCTGCTTACGAAGAGCGGCAGGACGCCCTCGCCGAGTCCCTGCGCCGCGCCTGTGGTGAGGCGCCTCCGGCCACGCTGACGCCTCAGGACGAGGCCCTGATTCCGGCCGACCGGCTGTGGCGCCAGCCCTGGGGCTGCATCTGGGGACCTCCCGGTACGGGCAAGACGACGGCCGTGGCGGACCTCATCGCGCGGGCGCTGCGCGCCTTCCCTGGCGAGCGCATCCTCGCGGTGGCGCCCACCAACCGCGCCGCGGACGAGCTGGTCCTCCGCGTCAGCGCGCTGCTGGAGCGCGAGCCCATTCCGCTACGGCCCCTGGCGCGCAGCATCTTCCGGGGTGGCACCGGCGCGAGCGAGGCGCTGGTGAAGCTGCCCACCGTCATGCTGGAGGACACCAAGGGCGGCAAGCTGCGCGCCAGCATCGAGGAGCGGGAGCGGGAGCTCATCCTCCAGCGGGTGCGAGGCGGCCCCGCCCATGAGCTGGCCAAGCTCCAGGCGGAGCTGCGCGGACTGCGCGGCAAGGTGAAGGACCCCACGCTCAAGGAAGTGGAGAAGGGGGACTGCCCGCTGGTGGTGGTCACCGTGCACCGCGCGTTGCGTCTGGTGTCGGAGCTGGAGGGGAAGCGGCACTTCGCGCGGTTGGTGGTGGACGAGGCCGGCATGGTGACTCGCGCGGCCACCGCGTTGATGGGGCCGCTGGCGGAGCGGGTGACGCTGGCGGGAGACCCGAAGCAGATTGGCCCGGTGAGCCGCGCCGCGGAGGGCGCGGGCAAGGGCACGCAGAAGTGGCTTCGCGGCAGCGGGCTGTCGCACCTGGAAGACGCGGTGAAGGACGCGGCGCGCGCGGATGTGTTGTTGCTGCGCACCCAGCACCGCATGCATCCGGACATCGCGAAGGTGGTGAGCCACTTCTGCTACGGCGGCGCGCTGGAGGACGGCGACGTCGTCAAGCAGCGCGCGGAGCGGCCCGCTCCGGTGGCCGCGTTCCCCTCGGTGCGCGCGGGCTGGGTGGTGCTGGACGGCCTCACGCGAGATTCAAAGCGCCTCACGCACGGCCGCGGGGAGACGGGCTCTGGCTACCAGCGCGAGCTGTCCGCCAACCTCGCCGTGTCCCTGGCGCGCGAGGCGGTGCGCTCTGGCCTCAGCGTCTTGTGTGTCACGCCCTACCGCGCGCAGGCCGCGCTGCTGCGCCGACTGGGCAATGCCGCGGGCCTGCGCGGAGACGTCTTCAGCGCGTCCACCATCCATCGACAGCAGGGCACCCAGTACGACGTGGTGCTGGTGGACACCGTCGCTGGAGGCAGGCCCTTTCCGCCTCACACGCTGGTGCCCATGCTCAACGTGGCCGCCAGCCGCGCGAAGGATTACCTGCTGGTGCTGGCCTCCCGCGACGAGGCGCGCGCCGCCACCATTCCCCAGCGCTTCCTGTCACTGCTGCCGCGTCTTCGTGTGCACCCCGGAGAGCCGCTGCGCCTGGAGCCATTGCCCGTGCCGCAGCGCGCGCCGCCACCGCCACCCCCGCCGGTGCCGGTGGACCTGGGCGCGGAAATCTCGGGCGCGCGGCCCGGCAAGCCCCTCTTCACGCACGAGCAGGTGTCCCTCTTCGAGCGCCGCTTCGACGACGGGCACCACCTGGTGCGCGGCGTGGCGGGAAGCGGCAAGACGTACGTGCTGGCGCACTGGGTGGCGCGCTACCTGCTGGAGCACTCCGAGGCGCAGGTGCTGGTGTCCTTCTTCAACCGTGCGCTGGCCCCGCTGGTGGACAAGTTGTTGGTGGAGGCGCTGGCCCAGCGCGCGGGCCGCCTGCGGGTTCGTGAGCTGCGCGCGCGGGTGACGGTGCGGCACGTGGGGGCGCTGCGCCGCCATGCCCCCGCCTCCTTCGACGGCGTCTTCGTGGACGAGGCCCAGGACATGGACGCCAAGGCGCTGGCCATGCTCCACACGCTGGTGCGTCCGGACACGTTGCCGGACGGGCGCGAGGTGCGCTGCTTCCAGCTCTTCATGGACGACTCGCAGAACGTCTACGGCCAGGTGCCCATCGACGCGCTCAAGGAGCAACTGCCCGAGGGGCTGTCGTTCCGAGGCCGCACTCGCGTCCTCAAGGAGACGTTCCGCGCCACGCGGGACATCCTCGACGTGGCCTTCAACGTGGTGCTGGACCCGCTGCGCCAGCACGCCGCGGCCGAGCCCGGCATGCGCGAATACATGAAGGTGGGCGAGCTGGCGCGCGAGGGGCTCGTCTGGCTTCCGGAGGAGACGCTGGAGGGCCTCTTCCGCGTGCAGTCCACCGAGCGAGGCGGCGTGCTGCCCCAGGTGCGCGGCTTCGCTTCCAGCGCCAGTGAGGCGCGGCAGGTGGCTCGCGAGGTGGCCCGCCTCATCCGCGAGGAGGGCGTCCACCCCAGTGACATCCTCGTGGTGGCCCCCGTCATGCCCTCCCAGTACACGGAGGCGCTCAAGCGCGCGGGCGTGCCCGCGGAGGCCTACGGAGGCAAGGGCGGGCGCAACGTGACGGACTTCCGCGTCAGCGGCGTGGACCACGTGCGCGCCACGACGGTGTTCTCCTGCAAGGGGCACGAATGCCCCATCGTTTTCTTCGCGGGCCTGGATGCGCTGGACACCGCGGAGCAGTGGATGGCCGGTGCCCGCGAGCGCTCGGCCCGGGAGAACGAGCGCATCCGCCGCGCCATGTTCTACGTGGGCGCGACGCGCGCGATGAAGCGGCAGTACCTCACCGGTGTGAAGGGCGCGCGCTTTCTTCGCGTGGCCGCCACCTACGTGGAGACGCTGAGCGGGCTCGTGCCGGCGGCTCCAGGCCCCGAGGGCGCCTCGGGGGCGGACGCGCGGTAGTTCGCTGGCCGGGTTCCACGCGCGCAGCGTGGGCAGGTGCAGCGACGCGGGCGCCGGCTGCCCCCTGCGCACGGTGAGAACGGGCCGGGGAAATTCCCTTCGGTGAAATCGGACCCCGTGATGCGTTGTCAGGCGGGGTGGTGCGTCGATGTGGGGCGGGCTGCGTCGCTGTCAGGCGTCGCTCGCGCCTGGGCGGAGGGCGTTGACGGTTTCCAGGGTGGGCATCGGCACCTCCAGCCGGAGCCGCTGGGGGCCACCGACGTCCGCCATGAAGGACAGGCGCCCGCCGTAGCGCTCGAGCAATCCGCCCACCACCTTGAGGCGGTCGTCGGCCAGCAGGCCCGCGAAGCGCTCGATGAGCGCAACGGCCTGGTCCGCCGGGAAGGACGGGTCGGCCACCTGCACCTTGAGCACCATGGACGCGGCCGACATGCCCACCTCAGCGTTCACTCCGTCCGGCGCTTCCCGGAAGGGGGCGTAGAGGCACGCCATCGTCTCGCGGTGCCGCAGCAGGCCCTTGAGGTACGTCACCAGCTCCGCGTCGTCCCAGGGCTTGCTGATGAACCGGCAGATTTCGCCCTCGTTCACGGAGGCCACCACGGACTTGAAGTCCGCATAGCCGGAGATGATGAGGCGCAGGGCCAGCGGATGGCTGCGTTTGATGCGCTGAAGCAGCTCGCTGCCCGTCATTCCTGGCATCCGGAAATCCGTCAGGACGATGTCCGGGCTGAACCCTTCCAGCCGCTCCAGCGCCTCGTTGCCGTTGAAGGCAATCTGGACCTCGAATCCCTCTCGCTTCAACAGACGCTGCAGCGCGCGTGCGATGGGCTGCTCATCGTCGACCACCAGAACCTTGAACGCATCCATGACAACGTCGCTCCTCGGGCGCGCACTCTAGACCGGGCACCTACGGAAAATCCCAGAGTCTGGAAAATGAATGCCGGGTCATGCTCGCACCTGCGACAGGGTGGGTGGGATTGCTTCATCCCATTGCACCTAGGGTTCATTTCAACGTCAGCAATGCACCCACGGCCATGAGCGTCACGCCCACACCCATCCGCCAAGTGAGGGGTTCGTGGAGGATGAGGAACGCCAGCAGGAGGGTGAGCGGCAGGCTGAGCTTGTCCAGGGGCGCCACGCGGGAGGCGGGCCCGAGTTGGAGCGCGCGGAAGTAGGCCAGCCACGACAGGCCCGTGGCCACGCCGGAGAGCACCAGGAAGAGGAGTGTCTTGCGGCTGATGGAGGGCAGGGCGTGATGCTCCCCGCGTGCCAGGGAGATGCTCCAGGCGAACACCAGAATCACGACCGTGCGGATGGCGGTGGCGAGCGTGGAGGGAATTCCTTCCACGCCCATCTTCGCCAGCACCGCCGTCAGTGCCGCGAAGCCCGCGGAGAGCAGTGCATAGACCCACCACGGCATCGAAATCCCCAGGTTCTGGAGCCGGCGGAATGCCGCTCAGGGTCATCGGCCTACCAGTGCGGGGCGGCGCTGTCAGGAGCGACTGGCGGTGGGGCGGCTCCTGGCATATGGCGGGGGGCCTCGCACACGCCAGAAGGAGCCCGTCACTGTCCCAGGCAATCAGGCCTTCATTCCTCCTGCCCTCCGTGCTGGCGCTGCTGGCGCTGCTGAGCGCGTGTGGCGCGGAACAGGACTCGGGACTGGCGCGGGTGCGCCGCACGGGGGAGCTGCGTTGGGGCGCGGATGCCCAGGGTGGAGAGCCCTACGCCATGGAGGACCCGGACGCACCTGGGGGCATGCGAGGCTTCGAGGTGGAATTGGCGGAGGCCCTGGCGCGTGAGTTGGGGGTTCGGGCCCGGTTCGTCCAGAATGACTGGTCCAGCCTGGTCCCCTCGTTGGAGCGCGGCTCGTTCGACGTGGCGCTCAACGGCCTCGAAGTCACGCCGTCGCGCTCCGGGCGCATCCTCTTCACGCGGCCCTACTACGTCTTCCACCTGCGCTTGCTGGCGCGGCGGGACGATGCGGCCGTCACCGGGCTGGATGCGCTGAAGGGCCAGCGGGTGGGGACGCTGGCCAATTCCCTGGCGTGGGACCTGCTCCAGCGCAGCGGCGTGGAGGCGGTTCCTTACGAAGGCGTGGAGGAGCCCTACATCGACCTGGAGCAGGGGCGGGTGCGCGCCGTGTTGATGGACGACATCATCGCGCAGCGCTACGGGCAGCCACGCCCAGGGCTCCGGGTGGTGGGCGACATGGGGGACGGCTACTACGCCATCGCCGTGCGGCCCGGTGAGGAGGACCTGCGGGAGGCGCTGGACACGGCGCTGGGGAACATCGCTCGCTCGGGCGAGCTGCGCGCCATCTTCCAGCGCTGGGGCATCGACAACGCCGAGCAGCAGCGCATGGTCGACTGGACGGACGCGCAGTCCCGCGAGGTGCTGGCGCCCACGCAGACGGCGCGCATGGGCTGGGGACAACTGGTGCTGTTCCTCCAGGCCGCGGGCGTGACGCTGCTGGTGTCCGTGGGCGCCATGGCGCTGGCCATTCCCCTGGGCGTGGGGCTGGCGCTGACGCGGCTGTACGGGCCTGGCTGGGCGGCCCGGCTGTCCACCGGCTACGTGGAATTGTTTCGCGGCACGCCGGTGCTGCTTCAGCTCTACGTCCTCTACTACGGGCTGGCCGGCGTGCTCCGGTTGGACCCCATCAGCGCGGCCATCCTCGGACTGGGCCTGAACTACGCGGCCTATGAGTCGGAGGTCTACCGCGCGGGCGTGCTGGCCGTGCCGCGAGGGCAGTTGGAGGCGGCGATGGCACTGGGCATGCCCCTGCGGCTGGCGCTGCGGCGGGTCATCCTCCCCCAGGCCTTCCGCGTGGCGCTGCCGGGTGTGGCGAACGACTTCATTGCGCTGCTCAAGGACAGCTCCTTGGTATCCGTCATCTCCGTGGTGGAACTCACGAAGCGGATGACGATTACCGCGGTGGATGTTCGAAGCTGGCTGATACCTGGCGCGTTGTGCGCATTGATGTACCTGGCAATGAGCTATCCCTTGTCCCGGCTGGCGAGGCACCTGGAAGCAAGGCTGGAGCGCGGATGATTGAAGTCGAGAAGCTGAGCAAGCGCTACGAGGGGCGGCCGGTGCTGGAGGGCATCAACGCCGTCTTCTCCCCGGGCGAGGTGACTGCGTTGGTGGGCCCCTCCGGCGGAGGCAAGAGCACGCTGCTGCGGTGCCTCAACGGGCTGGAGTCCTTCGACGGGGGCGTGGTGCGCGTGGGGCCGGACACGCTGGCGCCGGGCGATGTCCGCGCGCAGGGCGAGAAGGTGCGCCGCATCCGCCGCCGCGTCGGCTTCGTCTTCCAACAGTGGCACCTGTTCGCGCATCGCACGGCGTTGGGCAATGTGACGGAGGCCCCCATGCACGTGAAGGGCGTGGGCCGGCAAGAGGCCAACGAGCGGGGCCGGGCGTTGTTGGCGAAGGTCGGCCTGTCCCACCGCGAGGACGCGTACCCCTCCGAGCTCTCCGGCGGCGAGCAGCAGCGGGTGGCCATTGCCCGGGCCCTGGCCATGGAGCCGGAGGTGCTGCTGATGGACGAGCCCACCAGCGCGTTGGATCCGGAGCGGGTGGGGTCGCTGATTGACCTGTTGGAGCAGCTGCTCGCGGACGGCCTCACCCTGGTGGCGGTGACCCACGAGATGCGCTTCGCGTACGAGCTGGCCTCGCGCGTGTTGGTGCTGCACGGCGGGCACATCATCGAAGAGGGCCCGCCCGCCCGGGTGCTCGCCAATCCACACCATGAGCGCACGCGTGCCTTCCTGGGCCTGGGCCGCGTCCCCGCGCTGCGCACCCTGGGGGCCTGAGCGCCTCACTGGCATCGCGGCCCGCCCGCCGGGCATGCTGACGGACGGGCCGGGCAGAACCGGCGCACTGGCGGTGTTCCTCGCCGCGTCCCGCGAAGGAGAGGCATGCGTCGAGAGGTCCAGTGGATGGAGTGGGGGCAGGGGCGGGGGCCTCGGGTGCTGCTGCTGCCCGGACTGGGCGCGCGTGGTTCCGGCTTCCAGGCGCTGGCCCACCAGTTGTTGCCCTGGGCCCGTCCCATCCTGGTGGAGTACCCCGAAGGTGAGGCGGCCGCGTGCGGCGCGGGCGCCTTGGCGCGGCAGGTGCTGCGGGCCGTGGGGGATGTGGACGCGGTGGTGGCCAGCTCCTTCGGAGGCATGGTGGCCGCGCACCTGGCGGCGGCTGGCGCGGCGCGAGGCGTGGCCTTCCTGGGGGCCTTTACCCGCACCGAACACCTGGGCGTGCGCGGGCTCGCCATTGGCATGATGGGCCCCATCGCCCGGTGGGCCCGGCCGGGCGCGGTGGCGGCGGGGCTCGCGGCCTGGACGCCGGTGTCTTTCTCCCGTGTGCCCGAAGTCGTGCCCACCACGGCGCTGGAGCGCAGCTCCACCTGGCATCGCGCCCTGGCCATCCGGGGCGAGGCGCCCCCACCGGAGCTGCGCAGGCTGCCCGTGTCCTGCGTCTGTATCCAGGGGACGCGGGACGTGCTGGTGCCGCCGTCCACGGTGGAGCGCCTGGCCGCGTCGCTGCCGCCGGGAACGCCCCGGCACCTGCTGCGGGGCGCGGGGCATGTGCCCTACTTCACGCACCCGGAGGCGTGCGCGGGGCTCCTGCGGCCCTGGTTGGCGGCCCTGGACGCGCCGGCGGCGCCCGAAATGGAGAGCAGCGCCGCCTGACGCAGCCCGGCAGGGACGGTGCGGGGCTCCATCGGGTCGACAGGGGGATGTACGGATGGCGCGGGGATCGCTACCTTTCGGGCGCCAATGCAGAACCGTCTCACGCGATTGCTCGTCACCCTCTTCGTTGTCTCCGCGACGCCCGCGCCCGCTGCTTCCGTGCAGGAGCCGTCGCCCTCCACCGTGGCGCCCACGGCCGCGCCTCCGCCCGCCGCGGCACCGGAGGCTCCTGCTCCGGCGCCCGAAGTGGCGCGCAAGCACAAGGTGCTGCTGCTGGGGGACAGCCTCATCGCCACCGGCTTCGGGGAGTACCTCCAGGCCCAGTTGGACGCGCACCCGCGCATCCAGTCGGCCCGCCGCGCCAAGTCCTCCACGGGCCTGGCCCGTCCGGACTTCTTCGACTGGATGGACGTGGGCCGCGAGGAGGTGGAGCGTTACCAGCCGGACGTCGTCGTCGTCATCCTCGGGGGCAACGACGGGCAGTCGCTCCAGGACACCCAGGGGGGCAAGGCCATCCACTGGGGACATGCGGAGTGGGAGGCCGCCTACCGTCAGCGCATCAATGACTTCCTGACCGTGCTCTCCTCGCCCGGCCGGAAGATTGTCTGGTTGGAGCTGCCGGCCACGGGGCTCAAGCGCTTCGAGCAGAAGCTGCGCATCATCCGCGCCCTCCAGCGCGAGGTCATCTCCTCCCGAGAGGATGCGGTGCACCTGGACACGCGCCCCTTCTTCACCGACGCGAAGGGGCGAGCGCTGAGTCAGGCCCGGGTGGATGGCTTCCGCAAGCCCATGCGCCTGCGCATGGCGGACGGCGTGCACTTCACCGTCGCGGGCGGCCGTTACTTCGCCAACAAGGTGTACCCCGAGGTGCTGGGCGTGCTGGGCCTGCTCCAGCAGGGCTAGCCGCGCGGCGAAGGCCGCGTCAGTGCGGGCTCAGGGCGGTGACGAGCCGCTCGGCCTGCTCGCGGATGTCGCGGTGGGTGCTCGCCTGGGCGCGTTTGGCGTGCGTGAGCGCCTGGGCCTTGTCGCTGTCCGCCAGGGCCAGCGCCAGGTTGAGGTGGACGCCCGCGTCATCCGGGTGATGCTTCAAGGCCTCGGTGAGGATGGCGCGCGCGGCGGCGGCACCACCGGGACGCGACAGGTGCAGCACCGCCAAATCGTTGGCGGCGCCGGCCTCGGACGGGTCCGTCGCCACGGCGGCCTCGAGCAGTGTCTGGGCCTCCGCGTCGTCACCCAGCTTGCGGCGCACCTTGGCCAGCGCCACGCGCACGGGCGCGGACTCCGGAGCCTTGGCCAGCGCCTCGCGGAGGATGCGGTCCGCGTCCTCGTCCTTGCCGGCCACGAAGGCGGAGATGCCGTGCAGGTAGATGGCGTCCGCGCTGTCGGGGAGCTGGAGGCGCAGCTCGATGGCGGCGCGCATCGCCGCTTCGGGGGCGCCGGCCATCAAGCACAGTGAAGCGAACTCCCGGAAGAGGGCGGTCTCCCGAGGGCTGCGCAGGATTGCCTGCCGAAGCGTGACGATGGCCGCGCCCACGTGCCCTTGCAGCAACTGCACACGCGCGGCGAGCTGGAGCGGCAGGTGCTCCGTCTTGTTGGCCTCCGCGGCCTCTTGATAGCGCCGCAGTGCCCGGTCCAGCTGCTTGTCACCCTGGAGGGCCATGCCCAGGTACGTCAGCGTCTGGGCATTGCCGGGCTGCAGCGCCAGCGCGCGCTCCAGCTCCGGGATGGCGGCGGCGTACCGGTCATGCCCCAGCAGGGCGCGGCCGTGGTTGATGACCTCGAAGAAGCCCGCCTTGGGCTGCGCGGCGAGCGCGGCCAGCAAGTCCAACTGGCGCGCATCACCCTTCTCCGCGTCCAGCCGGGCCAGGTGGCTCAGCGCCTCCGGGTGGGTGGGGTGCAGCGCCACCAGCCGCTGAAGCACCGCGCGGGCCGCCGTTTCGTCGTGCTGGGCCAGCCGCAACCGGGCCAGCCCCAGCAATGCGCTGGCATCCTTCGGGTCCTGTTCGATGGCGCGCTCGAAGTCTCGGGCCGCCTCCTTCAGCAGACCCTGCTTCATGAGACGCGCGGCGGAGGATGCCAGCTTGGAGACGGCCATGGGCACCGATTCTAGCGGCGGGGGCGTGAGGTGGGTACCTCTAGAAGACCTTATCCCAGGCGTTCTTGATGCCGTTGCCCACGTCGCCCGCGAAGTCCGTCACGGCGTCCGCCGCGTTGGTGAAGACCTTGCCCGCCGCGTCGGCCACCGCGCCGCCGGCGTTGATGGCGCCGTCGACCACGTTCTCCAGGATTTCGCCACCGGCGGCGGCGGCCGTCTCACCCACGGCCTTCAGCACGTTGCCGGCATTGACGGAGCCCTCGACTTCCACGCCCAGGCCCAGGCCCGCGGTGGCCTCCACGCCAACGTCGAACTCCAGGTTGCCGTTCTCGATGCCGATGTTGGCGTGCGCGTCGCCGCTGACACCCGCGCTGGCGCTGGCGGTGATGCTGCCGGACGCGAGCGTGTTGTCCTCGTGCTTCAGCTCGATGGAGCCCGTGAGGCTCGCCTGCGCACCCGCGAAGCCGGAGGCCGCGGCGTTGATGGACACGTTGCCGTCGGTGCCCACGTGCAGGTCCAGCTCGATGCTGCCCTCGGCGCCAATCTTGCCCAGCGCCTCCAGGTCCAGCTCGACGGAGTACTCCTCGCCGGCAATCTCGAACTCGACCGTCTTGGAGGCCCCGGCGCCCGCCTCGATGAGGTTGGCCTCGATGTCGATGTCGACGCTCACGTCGATGCCGGACAGGCCGATGTCCGCGTCCACCTGCGCATCCGCGGAGAACGTGGGACCCTGGACGTGGGCGCGCGTGTCGATGCCACCGGGACCGGTGCCGCTCACATCGGCGCGGGCACCGCCGGCCGTGAAGCTGGACTGGCCGCTCAGCGCGCTGTGCCGCGGCTGCTCCACCGAACCGGACGCGGAGGCCTGGGTGTCAACCCGCGGGCCGTTACGTCCACCCTGGGCAGGGGGCCGGGTGTCGCGAGCC
>NZ_VHLB01000033.1:0-82559 GCF_006547365.1 Myxococcus sp. AB056
GGCTTCCACCATGCGCGGGGCGGGGTGGCCCTCTGGGTCCAGCACCACCTCCATGAGGAGGATGCCCTCGTAGAACAGCACCGGCGTGGGCACGCGCACACCTTGGGCGTGCAGCTTGTAGAGCGAGTCAGACTCCGCGCTCTTCCAGGCATCCTCGGCGGCGTTCTGGCCGAAGCGGCTGCCCTTCTCCATGGCGCGGCGCGTGCGCGAGTTGCGCACCTCGCGGCCTTCCCGGTAGCCCGCGTTGTTGCGGAAGTTGCGCTCGTGGCGCTCCTTGTACAGCTTGGCCGCGACCACCTGGCCGGCATGCTGGACCAGCCATACCTCGGCCTCCTTGCCCGTCTTCAGCTGGCCGATGATGGCTTCGATGATGCCATCGGCCAGGAGGGTCTCTAGCGAGTCATTCATTCCGACGCGGGGTTCCAGTGGGGGCCGGGCAGGATTGGCGGCGCAGTAGCGAGCGTGCGGGCGGCCCTGTTCGCGGCGCACGGCGGCATGTGAACATCTCGCGGGCCCTTCTTGCTACCAACACAGTGCGGCAAGCAGTCAAGAAGGCTGGCGGACGGCCTGCTAGCAGTTTGCCTCCCGGGGTTCCAGGGTAGCCTGGGCTTTGAATACGCGGGGTGGGTCATCTTGGACCATGTTTTGGGCTTGATTCCAGGCCCTCCCCACGGTCCGCGTTCGCCAGGGGACGGAGGCCGCACCCCATAATGGGTGGGTTGGGGCGCGCGCCGATGCTTGGACCCGAACGAGGGAGCGCTACGATGCGCGCGGTCCAGGGAGGGGTTCATCATGGCGACGAAGTCACGCAAGACGGCTGTTGCGAAGAAGTCATCCCGGCGTACCGCGACGGCGAAGAAGGCCACGCCGAAGAAGGCGGCTGGCAAGGCGCGCGGCGCGAAGAAGACCACCGCGAAGAAGAAAACCACCACGAAGAAGACGACGGCGAAAAAGACCACGGCGAAGAAGGCGGCGGCGAAGAAGGCCCCCGCGAAGAAGACGACGGCGAAGAAGGCAGCGGCCAAGAAGACCCCTGCGAAGAAGGCCACCACGCGCAAGGCGGCGACGCGGCGGACCTCCAAGTCCCGGCGTGAGCGGCCCACGCCAGGGGCGCCCTTCGTCGAGCAGGTGGAGACGACGTCCGCGGGGCTCCAGCCCCTGGCGCCCGTCCACGCCGCGGTGGACGAGTTCACCAGCTCCGGCGACGAGGTGCTCGACATCTTCCAGCGGTACGACCGCGACCGGACCGGCACCATCGACCGTGCGGAGTTCGCGCGCTTGCTGGAGGCGCTGGGGCAGAACATCTCCGACGAGGAGTTGGAAATCGCCGTCGACATCGTCGACACGGACCGCACCGGGAAGATTTCCTGGAACGAGTTCAAGGCCTGGTGGAACAGCCGCTGACGGCCCGTCGCAACACCGACCTGATCCGCGCGCGTCTGGCATGATGCGGTCCGAGCGGGCCTTCATTCTCGTGGCAGGGGGAAGGGTGGCTGACCTGGCGTCAAGCGCACATGCAGCGATTTTCGAGCACTCGCGGGATGGAGTGCTCGTGCTGGATGCTGGGCAGCGCATCGTGGAGGTCAACCGCGCCGCGGAACGCATCTTCGGGCCGCGTGGCAGACTCGTGGGGCAGCCGGTGGGGCTGCTCCTGCCCGGCTGGCGTCCTCCCGAGCCCCGCGCTCCCGCCGATGCCGCCCTGCGCGAGACGGAGCTGGCTGGACATCGCCCGGGCGGCTCCGGCCCCGCGCACTACCTGCGGGTGGTGACGCTGCCCCTGTCCGGAGAAGAGGACGGGGGCTGGGTCTTGCAGCTCCATGACATGACGGCCCGCCTGGAGGTGGAGGCCTCGCTCCGGCAGCAGAAGGAGTTCTTCGAGGCGGTGGTCATCAACAGCCCGGTGGCCATCATCACCATCACCCGCCAGTTCCGCGTGCTGTCGTGGAACCCCGAGGCCACGCGCCTGTTCGGGTATTCGCCGGCGGAAGCGCTCGGCAAGCACATCTTCGAACTGGTCGCCACCGAGCCCACCGTCCTCCCGGAAGCGGAGCAGGCGTCGCGCGAGGTCGTGCAGCGCGGGCGGCTGCGCTCCGTCACCCGGCGGGTCCGCAAGGATGGCAGCGTGGTGGACGTGGAGCTGCGGGCGCTGCCGGTGTCGGTGGGTGGGCGGCAGCTCGGCTTCATCGCCATCTACCACGACATCACCGACCTCGAACGGGCACGCAAGGCGGCGGAGGCGGCCAATCAGGCCAAGAGTCTGTTCCTGGCCACCATGAGCCACGAAATCCGCACGCCGATGAACGCCATCATCGGCATGACGGGCCTGCTCCTGGACCGGGCGCTGACGGAAGAGCAGCGCGACTTCGTCGCCACCATCCGTCAGAGTAGCGAGGCGCTGCTGACGTTGCTCAACGACGTGCTGGACTTCTCCAAAATCGAGGCCGGTCGCTTCGAGGCGGAGCTGCGGCCCTTCGACTTGCGCCAGTGCGTGGAGTCCGTCCTGGACCTGATGGCCGTGCGCGCCAGCGAGAAGGGGCTGGACCTGGGGTGTGACCTCGCGCCGCATCTGCCGCAGATGCTGGTGGGCGATGCGTCGCGCCTCCGCCAGGTGCTGCTCAACCTGGTGGGCAACGCGCTCAAGTTCACCGAGCACGGCGGCGCGGTGGTGAGCGTGGAGGGATTGGCCCTGGGCGGCGCGGAGGGCGCGGCGGACTGGGAGCTGACCTTCAGCGTGCAGGACACCGGCCCCGGGATTCCCGACGACCGGCGTACCGGGCTGTTCCAGCCGTTCAACCAGTTGGATGCCTCCGTGTCGCGGCGCTTTGGTGGCACGGGGCTGGGGTTGGCCATCTCCAAGCGGCTGGTGGAGGCCATGGGCGGCACCATCTGGGTGGAGAGCGAGGGCGTGCCCGGACAAGGCACCACCTTCCGCTTCACCCTGCGCGCCCAGGCCGCGCCACAGGCCTACGCGGTGCAGCCGCGCCAGGAGCAGGGGTTGTTGCAGGGCCGGCGCGTGCTCGTCGTGGATGACAACGCCCTGTTTCGAAGGTTGCTGGGCCGGCAGCTCCAGGCGTGGGGCCTGGTGCCCGTGGAGTCCGCGTCGGGGATGGAGGCGCTCGCCCAACTCGAGGCGGGGGCTTCGTTCGACGCGGTGCTCATCGACCACCACATGCCGGGGCTGGATGGCACCGCGCTGGCCGAGCGCATCCGGCAGCGCGATGAGACGCGGGCCCTTCCCCTGGTGCTGGTGTCGACGCCGGGCCGGCGGGGCAATCCCCCCGAGGGCCTGTTCGCGGCCGTGTTGTCGCGTCCGCTGAAGGACTCGCAGCTCTACGACGCGCTGGTGTCGTGCTTCTCGCAGCACCTTCCCCAGCTCCCGGAGCCCCGGCAGACGCGGCCCTCGCAAGCGGGGCCCTTTCCGGGGGAGCGGCCGGGGGACACCGTGCCGCTGGACATCCTCCTGGTGGAGGACAACGCCACCAATCAGAAGCTGGCGCTGCTCGTGCTGGAGCGGCTCGGCTACCGCGCTGACGTGGCGCTGAACGGACGCCAGGCGCTGCAGGCGTTGTCCCAGAAGCGCTACGACGCGGTCCTCATGGACCTGCAGATGCCGGAGATGGACGGCCTGGAGGCCACGCGCCGCATCCGCCAGGAACTGCCGCCCAAGGCGCAGCCCTGGGTCATCGCGATGACGGCCAACGCCATGGACTCCGACCGGGAGCAGTGCTTCTCGGCGGGCATGGATGACTTCCTGGGCAAGCCCATCCGCGTGGAGGCGCTGACGGCGGCGCTGCTGCGCTGCCAGCCCCGGCGTTCGGAGGTGGCACCGGAGCGACGGGTCGCGAGCGGCGCGGTCGCGCTGACGCCGCTGCAAACAGTCATGGAAGGCCTGCCGGACGCGGCGCGCATCCCGGGCCTGGAGTCTGCCGCGCTCGCCCGGCTGTGGGCGGAGCTGGGGGCGCAGGCGGCGCAGATTCTCCCCGAGCTCATCGACACCGCGCTGCACAGCATGCCGGCGCTCCTGGAGGACGCGTACTCGGCGCTGGTGCGTGGGCACGCGGACGACCTGGGCCGGGCGGCGCATACGCTCAAGTCGAACGCGGCCTGGTTCGGCGCCAGCGCGCTGGAGTCGCAGGCCCGCGACATCGAATTGCAGGCGGACTCCGGGCTGCTGGAGGACATGCCCGAGCGGCTCGAGCGGTGTCGGGCGGAGCTGGAAGTGACGCGGCTCTTGCTGGGCCGCCTGCGGGACAGCGTCCTGGCCCTGTCCGGCGCCTGACACGCGGCGAGTGGGGCGGCCCGGATTACGCAGCGGAGGCGCACGTCGACCGTGCGCGACGCCCCATTCGAGCGCTATCTCTTCAGGCTCATTCGCGAATGCCACCGAGGAGAGTCAAAACGCATGGCCCGATACGACTTCGACCTGTTCACCATTGGCGGCGGCTCTGGCGGTGTGGCGGCCAGCCGCAGGGCCGGGGCACATGGGGCCCGGGTGGCGCTGTGTGAGGACCGCGACGTGGGCGGCACGTGTGTCCACCGCGGCTGCGTGCCCAAGAAGCTCCTGGTGTACGGCGCGCACTTCCGGGAGGAGTTCCAGGACGCGGAGGGCTACGGCTGGACGGTCCAGGAGCCGCTGTTCACCTGGAGCAAGCTGCTGGCCGCCAAGGACAAGGAGTTGGACCGGCTGCGTGGCGTGTATGCGCGCTTGTTGCGCGACTCGGGCGTGACGCTGCTGGAAGGGCGCGGGCGCGTGGTGGACCCGCACACGGTGGAGGTGGCCGGAAAGCTGTACACGGCCGAGCGCATCCTGATTGCCACCGGCTCGCGGCCCTACCTTCCGTCCGACATCACCGGCATCGAGTACGCCATCACCTCCGATGAGGCGCTGTCCTTCCCCGAGCTGCCCCGGCGGCTGGCCGTCGTCGGGGCCGGGTACATCGGCGTGGAGCTGGCGGGCGTCTTCCACGGGCTGGGCTCCAAGGTGACGATGTTGATTCGCGGCGCCAGCGTGCTGGGAGGGTTCGATGACGACGTCCGCTCCTTCCTCACGGACGAGATGCGCAAGAAGGGCATCGAGCTGATGACGGACACCTTCATCCGGGACATCGAAAAGCGCGCCGAGGGTGGGGTGAGCCTGCTGACGGGCGGGGGCGAGACGGTGGAGGCGGACGCGGTGCTGTTCGCCACCGGGCGCGTTCCCAACTCGGGGGGGCTGGGACTGGAGGAAGTGGGAGTGACGCTGGACGCGCGCGGCGCGGTGGTGGTGGACGCGTGGTCCCGCACCTCGGTGGAGAGCATCTATGCGGTGGGCGACATCACGGACCGCATCAACCTCACGCCGGTGGCCATCTCGGAAGGGCGTGCCCTGGCGGAGACGCTCTTCAACGACAACCCGACGCGGATGGACCACACCAACGTACCGTCGGCTGTCTTCAGCCAGCCGTCCGTGGCTTCCGTGGGACTGACGGAGCAGGAGGCGCGGGAGCGCCATGGGAAGCTGGACATCTACGTCACCAGCTTCCGCCCCATGAAGCACACCCTGAGCGGGCGCAACGAGCGCACCATGATGAAGGTGGTCGTGGAGCGCGAGTCCAACCGCGTGCTCGGCTGTCACATGGTGGGGGCGGATGCGCCGGAAATCATCCAGGGACTGGCGGTGGCGGTGAAGTGTGGCGTCACCAAGAAGCAGCTCGATGCCACCGTGGGCATCCACCCCACCGCGGCCGAGGAGTTCGTCACCCTGCGCGACAAGCGGCCGGACCCTGACGAGCGGCTGGCGGCGGAGCTGGGCCGTGATGCGGCGGCGTCTACCCGGCGCTGAGGCCCGCCTCGGGTCGGGTCAGGGGGGCGCTCGTCCCGCCGTCCCTGGGCGGCTTTCGCACTGATTCGAGAGGTGACGACCCCATGAGTGATTCATCGACGGAGGCTCCCTCCCCAGGCGGCGCGCGCATCCGGGGGCTGGAGCAGGTGGACCGGTTGTCGGTGCCGTTGCCCCACGGCACCGAGGTGACGACGCGCGTGGAGCGCCTGGCCTCGGGAGGCCGCCGCATTCCGCAGGGCGTCGTGGGCCGTGTGGTCCGCGCGCATGACGGCGGCTTCGACGTGCAGATTGTCGGCGTGGGGGAGGTGTGGTTCGCGCGGGACGAACTGGTGCCCCGGCGTCCGGGGCAGGTGCAGTTCGCCCAGCGCCGCGAGGCGGCCTGGAGCGCGCTGACGCCGTGTGTGGTGCTGGAGACGCGCGTGGGCAGCCATGCGTGGGGGCTCGCCGACGAGCGCTCGGACGTGGATGTGCGCGGCGTGTTCGCCTTGCCGCTCCCCTGGCGGTTCGGACTGGTGGACGCGCCCAGGGATTTGGTGAGCGCGGATGGCAGCACCACGTACTGGGAGGTCCACAAGGCGGTGGAGCAGGCGCTCCGCGCGGACCCGAACACGCTGGAGACGCTCTTCGTGCCGGGCGCGAAGGCGTTGGACCCGGTGGGCGAGTGGCTCCTGGCGGAGCGCGACGCCTTCGTGTCCAAGGCCCTGTTCGGCAGCTTCGGGCGTTATGCCATGAGCCAGCTCGACAAGCTCACGCGCAGCCAGCGACTGGCGGAGCATCGGGACCTGCTGCTCGAATGGCTGTGCGAGGAGCCCGCGCCGGACCTGGACGAGGTGGCGCGCCGGCTGTCGGCCGTGTCGCCCCGCGAGGCGCCGTCGGCGCAGGACGCGCTACTGGCGGCGAAGACCTACGTGAAGCAGCTCTATCGCTCGCTCTGGGACCAGGGGCTGCTGGCGGCCAACGACTTCAAGGCGCTCACCGCCTATGCGCGAAGCGGCGGTCAACGGCCTCCCTCCGCGCGCGAGCTGCGCCCGAAGAACGCCTACAACCTGTTGCGGCTGGTGGCCACGGCGACTGGGTGGCTGCGCCAGGGCACGCCCGTCTTCGAGGCCTCTGGCGCACTGAAGGCGCGGCTGCTGGACATCAAGGCGGGCCGCGTGCCGCTGGAGGACGTGCTGCGGGACGCGGAGGCCCTTGCGCCAGACCTGGAGGCCGCGCACCGGGAGAGCCATCTGCCGGAGCATCCGGACTTCGAGCGCGCGGACCGGTTGTTGCGGCGCGTGGGCGAGGAGCTGGCGCGGCGCTGGGTGCTGAAGGAACCCGGGCCGCTGGGACGTGACGCGCCGGAGGCCCCGGCCATGGGGTGGAGGGATTCGGAATGAAGGGCACCTTGACGGAACATCAACGCGCGATGGCGGACCGGGTGCTGGACGAGGAGTCCCGGCACCGCGCGCATCTGGTCGTCTCCTTGTCCGGAGCGCACGCCTATGGCTTCCCCTCGCCGGACAGCGACCTGGACCTGAAGTCCATCCACGTCGCGCAGACCGCGGCGTTGTTGACGCTGCAGCCCGTGCACGTCCCCACGGAGCGACTGGAGGTGCTGGAGGGCGTGGAGGTGGACTACTCGTCCAACGAGCTGCTGCCGGTGCTCCAGGGCATCCTGCAAGGCAATGGGAACTACCTGGAGCGGGTGCTGGGGGCCATCCCCCTGCGCGTGTCTCCGGAGCTGGAGTCGCTGCGTCCGCTGGTGCGCGCGGTGCTGTCGCGCAAGATGTACCGGCACTACAACGGCTTTGCCCAGGGACAGTTGCGCGAGTGGGAGAAGAGCGGCTTCCGTTCGGCGAAGCGGCTGCTCTACGTGCTGCGCACCACGTTGACGGGGACCCATGCGCTGCGGACCGGCGTGGTGGAGACGGACGTCACGGAGCTCCTGTCGCAGTACGGCTTCGCGGAGGCCCATGCCCTGGTGGAGCAGAAGCTGCGCGGGGAGAAGAGCGAGCTTCCGGAGGCCCTGAGCGAGCGGTGGCGCGGTGAGGTGTCGCGTGCGTTCGAGGTGCTCGAAGCCGCGCGGGCGGACTCGGTGCTACCCGAGTCTCCGCCCGACGAGGCCGTGGCCGCGCTGGAGGCGTGGATGCTGGACCTGCGGCGGAGGCGCTTCGACGGATAGCCGCTGGTTCAGGGGGCCAGCGCCGCCCGGATGAGGGGCTTCACCTCCGTGGAGAGGTGCATCGCGAAGCTGACGACGCCCGCGCCCGGGTCATCCCGCTGAAGGTGCATCCCGAGGACGGCGTAGTAGCCCGCCTCCCGGTCCACCCAGGGCGTCCATCCGAACGCCCCTGGCGAGCTGATGACGGCGCAGCCCTGCGCGGGTGTGGGGCACTCCAGCCACGCCGTCAGGCCATAGCGGAGGTCCAGGCCCATGTCCGCCGCTGGCGAGTTGCCGACGACGACGCCAGGGAAGGGCTCGATGGCCTGTGCGTCGAAGAGCTCCGGCGTGCCCACGACACCTCCGGCATGCGTGCCCCGGTGGAAGACGAGCGCCAGCAGGGGCGCGTACTCGCTCATGGACGCGCGCAGCCCGCCCGCGACCAGGGGATTGGTGGTGCCCAGCGGGTGATTGGGCGCGGTGAAGTAGGTGACGCCTGAAGGCAGGCCCAGCGGCTGGGCCAGCGTCTGGGTGAAGAGGGCGTTCCACGTCTTGCCCGTGCTCACCTCCGCCATGCGCGCGGCGACTTGCAAGTGGGTGCTGCCGTAGTCGAAGCGCGTCCCGGGAGCCGCGACCAGTGGGGTCTGGGCGATGCTGGCGACACAGTCCGCCAGGGTGATGCCGGATTGGAACGTGCAGAGGTGCGAGGGCTGCAGTCCCGACGTGAAGGAGAGCAGGTGTCGCAGGGTGATTCCCGCCTTGTTCCCCGTCCAGCCGAGCACCTGGCCCGTGGTGGAGTCCAACGAGAGACGGCCCTGGCGGATGAGCTCGAAGAGAAGGGTGCCGGACACCATCTTCGACGCGGAGGCCACGGCCACCCGCCGGTCCGGCGCGAAGTCCCCGACGATGTGCTCGTACACCTTGCGGTCCTGCGCGTCGTACACCGCGAGGCCCAGCCCCGGGACGGAGGCACCCGCCTCGGCGACGCGTGCCTCCAGCACGGCGGTCACCGCGGCCCACGGCGAGCCGGCGTCCGGCTCCGGGGTTCCGGCATCGCCAGGAGGGCTCCCCGCGTCGGGCTGGGGAACTCCCGCGTCCGGGGCGGGTGGAGACGCTCCACCATCCGGGGTGGGCGCGTCTGATTCACCACAGGCAGCCAGGACGACTCCAAGGACGACCAGCAGGGTTCGCAACATGCTCGTGATTTTCGCCTCCGTCCCCCTTCAACGCGCTACCCGGGCGGAGGTTGCGGCGAATTCAGCAGGTCCAAGCGCTGCTCGCGGTCCCAGACCACCTGGTGGCCCCGCTTGAAGTACCAGACGCGGTGCCAGGGAATCTCGCCGTCCGGAACGAAGGCCGCGAACGGCATCTCCTCGCGCGTCTCTCCATGGGCGTCGTAGCCGATGGTGAACTCGCGGGGGTCGAACCGCGGGTCCCACTGGATGCGGTGGTAGACCTCGCGGCTGGTCGTGAAGCGTTCGTCGGACATGGCGGACTCGCGGGAAGCGGGGAGGGGAGACGCGCATGTCCTCATGACATGGAGGCATGGCGCGCCGCACCCGACGCCCCACCGCGGGGCCGCCTGACTTGTCGTCCCTAGGACGGATTCACCCCCGCCACCAGATAGAAGCGGAACTCGCCCGAGTTGACGCTGTAGGCCGCGTCCACGCCCACGAGGGGCAGCACGATGTTGCGCAGGTACAGCCGCAGGCCCGCGCCCACGCCCTGGGCCACCGTGGCGTTCCCCAGCCCGCCTTCCGCGTCCGGGAGGTAGCTGCGCACCACGCGCCCATTGACGTCCCGCAACTCCCGGTCCCCGGGCAGCTTGCGCCACATCATCATCCCCGTGTCGGAGAAGGCGACGCCGCGGAAGGACAGCGGGTTCACCGTGAAGAGGGGGAAGTGGTACTCGGCGGTGAAGGACAGGCGCGTGTCGCCCCGGAACTGGCGGTAGACGAAGCCGCGCAGTGAATTGCCGCCCATCACGAACTCCTGATGGAACGGCAGGTCCACCCCCGCCACGGCCTCGCCGCGCAGCACCAGGTTGTGTTCACCCACCAGCCGCAGGCCATGGCGGTACAGCAGTCCGAAGCGCTCGTAGCGGAAGTCACTGCCGACGCTGGGATTGGAGCGCTCGTAGGAAGCCTCCAGGTTGAGGCCTTCCATCACCGCGTGCAGGTTCTGCCGTGTGTCGATGCCCACCATCAGCCGCAGGGACGCATCCTGCTGCGACGGGCCGAGGGAGAACGCGGGCGTCGTCACCTCCTCGGAGGTGTCGGGGGACTTCGCGTCGATGGACATCAGCCGGTACTTGGCCGCCGCGCGGACGCGCTCGAACAGCAGGAAGCCCAGCTCTCCGGCGATGGACGCGGAGTTCATCCGCGTCCGTCGCACCACCTCGGGACGCCGCTGGCCGGAGCCGGCCTGGTACTCGTCTACCCGGTCGCTGCGAAGCTGGCCTTCCAGGCTGAAGCGGAGCTGGGGCAGCCCGAAGAGGTTCGGGTCCAGGAAGCCCGCGAAGATGCCGCTCTCCGCCGTGCTCACCTGGGCCGCGGTCGCGAACTTCTTACTGCGGCCCCAGAGGTTGTTCTCCGCGTACAGCACGCCGCCGCCGACGTTGTCGGATTGCAGCACGAAGGTGGGCGCCACCACCCAGGAGGCCTTGTCCTCCACCTCCAGAATCAGCCGCACCCGGCCTGGCCCGGAAGGCTCGTAGCTGACCTTCACCTCCTGGAAGAGGCCCGTGGCGACCAGCCGCCGCTCGACCTTGGCCAGGTCCTCGAGCGTGAGCGGGTCTCCTTCCCCCACACGCGCATAGGCGCGCACCGTGTCCGGCTGGGTCTTCTCCGGGCCGCGGACCACCACTTCCTCGACGACCGGGTCTGACTCCGTGATTTGCGCCGGTGCCTGGGACGCCAGGAGGCTCAGCCCCAGCGCCGCGCATCGAACCCACACGCGTCTGCTCATCACTCGTTGCACGTCCGTGAAAGGGGCTGCCGGCCGGGCCCGCGAGGCACAATCTACCTCCAGTTTCGTCCCGGGAGGTGCTCCTCGCGCCGTACACGTCTGCTATGCCAGGGCGCATGTTCTCCTTCATCCGCCAGTTCCGGCGTCGGCGACTGCTTCGCCGCCCCATTCCGGAGGCCTGGCTGGGCTACCTCGACGCGCGCGTGCCCTTCTTCCGCACCCTCTCCCCGGAGCTGCGGCAGTCCTTCCTGGACAAGCTCAAGGTGTTCGCGTGGGAGAAGGAGTTCATCGGCGCCGGCGGCCTGGAGGTCACCGACGAGATTCGCGTGGTGATATCCGCCACCGCGGTGCAGCTCGTGGTGCACCTGGGCCTGTCGTATTACGACCGGCTGCGGGAGGTCATCGTCTATCCCAGCGCCTTCCGAATCCCGGACCGCACGGGAGGGGTGCTGGGTGAGGCGAAGAACTGGGGCTCCGTCATCCTCTCGTGGGAGTCGGTGCTCGCGGGGCTGCGCAACCCGGGCGATGGTCACGACACCGCCACGCATGAGTTCGCCCACGTGTTGGACCGGGCCGACGGCGCCTTCGATGGCACGCCCAACCTGCGCGCGTATTCGCATTACCGGGCCTGGAGCGCGGTGATGAGCGAGCACTTCCACAAGCTTCAGCAGGGCCAGCGCCGGGAACGGCAGGTGCTGGATGACTACGGTGGGCTCAACGAGGCCGAGTTCTTCGCGGTGGCCACCGAGTCGTTTTTCGAGAAACCCCGGCAAATGCAGGAGAAGACGCCGGAGCTCTATGAGGAGCTGAAGCGCTTCTACGGGTGGGATCCTGCGGCTGGCACCTGAACGTCCGAGCGTGAATGTCTCGGCTGTGCTACGCGGCGGCTAGGATGTTCATCTCCTGGAGTGGAATCCATGGCCTTAGCCACCGGTCTGTCCCCATCCATGTTCATCGACCTGGAACGGGAGGCCTGGCGGGCGCTGCGTGCCGCTACGCCTCTGCCGCTGAAGTCCGAGGACATTGATGGACTGCGGGGCCTGGGAGAGCACCTCGACCTGGACGAGGTGGTGGACGTCTACCTGCCCTTGTCCCGGTTGCTGAACCTGCAGGTGGCCGCGGCGCAGCGGCTGTGGGCGGAGCAGCAAGCCTTCCTGGGAGGTTCGGCGCAGAAGGTGCCGTACATCATCGCCATCGCGGGGAGCGTGGCGGTGGGCAAGAGCACGACGGCGCGCATCCTCCAGGCGTTGCTGAAGCGGTGGCCGGACCACCCGCGCGTGGAGTTGGTGACGACGGACGGGTTCCTCTTCCCCAACGACGTCCTCACCGAGCGCGACTTGATGAAGCGCAAGGGCTTCCCGGAGAGCTACGACCGGCGCGCCCTGGTGCGCTTCCTGGCGGAGCTGAAGGCCGGACGCGCGGAGGTGGCGGCGCCGGTGTATTCGCACCTCGTCTACGACGTGGTGCCCGGTGAGGCGCAGGTGGTCCGCCAGCCCGACATCCTCATCCTGGAAGGGCTCAACGTCCTCCAGGCCGGGGCGCAGGAGGGGAAGCAGATGCCGGCGACGTTCCTCTCCGACTTCTTCGACTTCTCCATCTACGTGGACGCGCACGAGCACGACATCCGCCGCTGGTACGTCAACCGTTTCCTCAAGCTCCAGCAGACGGCGTTTCGCGACGAGCGCAGCTATTTCCGCCGGTTCTCCGAGCTGAACCACGAGCAGGCGATTCAGCTCGCCGAGTCGGTGTGGGGTGAAATCAACGGGCCCAACCTGGCCCAGAACATCGCGCCCACCCGTTCGCGCGCGCGCCTCATCCTCCTCAAGGGCCCCGACCACAAGGTGAAGCGGGTGAGGCTGCGCAAGTTGTAGCCGCGCATCAGAAGCGCAGGCGGTAGTGGAACGCCTTGGGCCGCGTCAGGGCGTCGAAGCCCAGCGCGCTCAGCGTCACGCCGCGTCCGGAGTCCTTCACGCCGCTCCATGGCAGCGCGGGGTCCAGCGCGTCACAGCGGTTCATGTAGACGGTGCCCGCTTCCAGTTGCCGCGCCAGCCGGTCCGCGCGCTCCCGGTCGGACGTCCACACGCTCGCGGTGAGGCCCAGCCGCGAGGCATTCATCAGCGCCAGGGCCTCCTCGTCCGAGTCCACCGGCGCGATGGGCAGCAGCGGCCCGAAGGACTCTTCGCGCATCAGCCGCGCCTGGGGGCTCACGTCGCGGAGCAGGGTGGGCTCGAAGAACCGGCCCCGTCCTTCCACTTGTGCCGCGCGGCCACCCGTGACGAGCCGTGCGCCCAGGCTCGTGGCATCCTGGACGAAGGACTGCAGCTCGGCGGGGTGCCAGGGCTGGGCGATGGGGCCCATCGTCGTCCGCTCGGACTCCGGGTCGCCCAGCACGTAGGCGCGCACGAGTGGCTCCGCGGCGGCGATGAAGCGCTCGTACAGCGAGCGGTGCACGTACACCCGCTCCACGGCGCAGCAGCTCTGCCCCGCGTTGTACATGGCACCGTCGACGATGTTCTCCACCGTCTTGTCGAAGTCACAGTCCGGCGCGACGTAGGCCGGGTCGTTGCCTCCCAGCTCCAGGCCTATGTGGAGGAATCGCTCACGCGCGGCCGTCTGCATTCTGTGGCCGCCGAGCACCGAGCCCGTGAAGAGGACGTGGTCCACCCGCGCGTCACCGACGAGTTGCTCCGTCCCTGGGTAGTCCAGGAAGATGGCCTGCACCGCGCCATCGGGCGCGCCTGCTTCGGCGAAGGCGCGCGCGAAGTGGCGACCGCACAGGGGCGTGCGCGGCGAGTGCTTCACGATGACCGCGTTGCCCGCGAGCACGGCGGGCGCGATGGCATTCACCGCGGTGAGGAGTGGGTAGTTCCAGGCGGGCAGGTCCAGCACCACGCCCAGCGGCTCCTTCGCGATTCTCCGCTCAAAGCCGTCCTTGGGCGGAAGGACGATGTCCGCCAGGGATTCCTCGGCGATGGCGGCCATGTGGCGCAGGCGTCCCGCCATGCCGCCCACCTCGCCCCGGGCCTGGGACAGCGGCTTGCCCATCTGCCGGGTGATGTCCCGTGCGATGGCGTCGGTGTTCTTCTCCATCGCCTCGCACGCGCGCAGCACCAGCTTCACGCGCTCCGCCACGCTCAGGGCGCGCAGCGCGCGCGACGCGGCGCGGGCTCGCTCCAGTACGGAGTCCAGCTTCGCGGGCGACGTGGGCTCGACCGAAGCGGCGACGTCACCGGTGAAGGGATTGTCGACGATGTGAGTGAACTGGCTCATGGCCTCGCAGGAAAACCATGGACGCGCATTGCGTCATGGGTCCACGAAGTCGCCAGCCGCCCCATCCACCCCGGCGCGTGAGGTACGCGACAGATGGCGTCCGGGAAGTGTTGTCAGCCCATCGCCAGCCTCCGTGCTTCAGGTGTCGGGCGGGGACGCCACGCAGAGGGTGCCGTCCTCGAGCCCGGCGATGCGCTGGCGGAGCAGTTGCTCCAGCTCTGGCGCGCCTTCCTCCTGGATGAACTCCAGGGCCCGGTGCTCCGCCTGCCGTGCCTCCTCGCAAGCGCCGGTGCCGGCCAGCGCCAGGGCCAGCGTGTCCAGGGCGTTGGGGCTCCACGGCGCGAGCGCCACGGCCCAGCGCGCCAGCGGCAGGGCTTCCTCGCTCCGGTCCTGGTTGATGAGCATCCACGCCAGCTCACGCGCCGCGTTGGCGTTGCGCGGATCGAGCCGCAGGGCTTCGCGATAGGTGGCCTCGCGCTCCTCTTCCGCGGCGGGGGCGTGCCGCAGCGCCATGCCCAGCAGCAGCCACGCCTCGCTCTCGTGGGGATGGGCCTCCACGATGCTTCGGCCAATGGCCACCTGTTCGGACGGCGGCGCGCCGCGCAGCTTCGCGGACAGCGCCAGGAGTCCCGTGGGGTTCAGCCGGAGCGCCTCGTCGAGTTCGTCCCTCGCCACCTTCTGGCGGTTGGTGATGAAGGGTTCCCGATGCGCCAGGTGTGCCCCCAGCGCGGCGAGCCTGGCGCGGATGGCATGGACTTGGGCGTCATCGAGGTACTCCTCGACGAAGGCCGTTCCCACGGACGGCACGGAGACGGTTCGCTGCACGAAACGGCGGTTGCGCAGGTAGTCGTAGAGCACGCCGTCGAGCGAGGGGGACATCAGCTCGGGCAGCGCCCGCGCGAGTGCCTGCTCGGGGGCGACTCCCTGGTTGAGCAGCGCCAGGTATTCGGCGAAGGGCTGGGGCCGCTCATTCAGCAGCCAATGCACCAGCAGCCAGCTCCCCGCGTAGTTCGTGCCAACGGCCTGGTCTTGCTCGCGAGCCTCCAGGGTTCGGTCCCACTGGAGGACTCGCTGCATCGTCCAGCCTCGTGCCACGTCCCGCCGGACGCCGTCGAGCCAGGACGTCATTTGCGCGATGGCCGTCCAGTGCGGCACGCCAACGACAGCAGTCTGTCCATCCTCCGAGAGGCGCAGCGTTTCCAGGTACTCGGCCAGTCCCTCGGACAACCAGCGGGGCTGACGAGAGAGTGGATAGGCGCTCAGGTAGTGGGCGAGTTCGTGGTTCAGTGAGGATGAGGACGCCAGGGACATTCCGGAGAAGGTCTGCTCCCAAGTATCGGGCCGTCCCGACAGGACGATGAGTGCCTCGCTGTCGGAGCGGAAGAAGAAGGCGCGCACGCGGCGTGGGTAGAGGCCCTCGAACTCGCGCGGGTTCTGAAGCACGTAGACGTCCAGCTTCGCCATCTGCTGGCCCAGGGACTGCGGCCACATCGACGTGAGGATGGCGGCGCGGGTCCGCTCCAGGCGCTGCATGGCCTCCCGGGCCTCTTCGGCGGGGAGGTCCGTGTGCAGCGTGTAGTGGTCGCTGTCCAGGCGCAGCCAGGGTCGGCCGCCTTCACCCGGGCACGTGGTGAAGCGCGGGCCCACGACGCACGCGAGCTGGGTGGTGGAGAGCAGTGCAAGCAGTGCCCCCATCGCGAGGCCGTGGCGCAAGTCGGGTCGTCTCCTCGGCCGGGGCGCGGTCCCCGGCGCATGGGCCATGTAACGTCTGACCACCCGGGACATAGCGGCGAGTGCTGGCCGTGGCCCGGCGTCAGCGCGTCCCGCCCGCTGGCCGCACCATGTCGATGTGGGGAATGCCGTCCTCGTCATAGACGTCGCCCTGCGTCTGGAAGCCGAAGTCTTCGTAGAAGCGCTGGAGGTAGTGCTGGGCCCCGATGTGGACGGCGGCCTGTGGGTACAGGCTGTCCAGCCGGGCAAGGCCACGCGTAACCAGCTCGCGCCCCAGCCCCTGGGCCCGTGCGCGGGGCGACGTCACCACGCGGCCCAGGCTGCTCTCCTGGGGATACTTCACACCGGGAGGCAGCACCCTCAAGTACCCGGCGAGCAGCCGGGCACCCTGCGACTCCGTGTGGAGCAGCAGGTGTTCCGCGCTCCGGTCGAAACCGTCCACGTCCTGGTAGATGGAGCGCTGCTCCACCACGAAGACTTCCTGTCGCAGGGCGAGCACGTCGTACAGCTCGTCGAGGGACAGCGCCTGGAAGGACTTCCATTGCCAGCATCGCATGAGGAGGGCGTCTAGCACGGGTAAGCGTGCGGGGCTTTCCTCGGCGGATACCCGGCGCATGTCCCACCCTTCATTGGTACGTTCGGCGCCGTGATGACGAATGACTCCGCGCCTGGACGCCGCTCACGCCGCGTGGTGGCCGTCACCGTGGCGACGCTGCTCGCCGCTGGACTCGCGGAGCTCGTCCACCTGCCTGCCGGGGCATTGCTGGGGGCGATGGTGGTGTCCATCGCCGCGTCGCTGACGCTGTCCGTGCACGTCCCGGTGCCGCGCCGGGGGCTGCTGGTGGCGCATTCGGTGCTAGGGGGCGCGCTGTGTTCGTCCTTCTCTCCGGAGGCCTGGAGCGCGCTCGCGGAAAGCTGGGCTGTGTCACTGGGCGCCGTGGTGGGCGTGGTGGCCGTGGCGCAGGGCGTGGCGTGGGGGTGCGCGAAGCTGGGCTACCTGGACTCGCGCACCGCCACCTTGGGGCTGATGCCGGGGGGCGCGTCCGCGATGGTGGCGCTGAGCGACGAGCTGGGCGCGGACGCGCGGCTGGTGACGCTCTTCCAGTTCATGCGCCTGTGCATCGTGATTCTCGTGGCCGTGGTGGTGGGGCGGTGGGTGGGGGATACGCCGGACGTGGCGGTGGCCCGCGCGGCGGACCTGCCGGGCTCGCCGCCACCGTTGTGGGCATGGCTGACGACGGCGGGAGTGTCCGTCGTGGGCAGTTTCCTGGGGCTGCGCTTGAAGCTGCCGGCCGGTGCCTTCCTGGGGCCCGTGTTGCTGGGCATCCCCCTCACGGCGCTGGGCCTGCCGGTGGGCGCGTGGCCTCCGGGCCTCCTCCCGTTGGGCCTGTGGGTGCTGGGCGTGCGCGTGGGCAGCCAGTTCGATGCCTCGGCGGTACAGGATCTGAAGCGCGTCGCTCACGTCGCACTGGCCGCCTCGGTGGCGATGGTGGTGGGGTGTCTGCTGCTGGCGTGGGGCTGGTCCACCGCCACGGGCGTGGACCTGCTCACCACCTACTTCGCGACATCTCCAGGCGGCGCTGACTCCGTGCTGGCCATCGCGCTGGGCACGCGTGCCACTTTGTCCGTCGTGCTGGCGGTCCAGGTGGGACGGCTGCTCTTGATCTTTCTCGTCGCGCCGACGTTCCTGCGCAGGCTGTCTTCCGCCCGGAGCGCGTGAGCCCCCCGCTGGCCGGGCTGGCAGGCGTGCCTGCCCCAGTGGGTGGGGGCAGGTGTGCGCCCGGGAGGTCCCAGGCGAGGGCGGACGTTCGGCGCGGCCAGGGACGCGCGGTTAATATGTAGGCCGCGATGACTGCCCCGCACGATGCCCTGTCTGTCCCCAGCCTCGCTCCGAGCATGGAGGCGCTGGTCTCATTGCTCACGCGCCGCAGCACGGTGGTGCTCACCGGGGCGGGGTGCAGCACCGAGTCAGGCATCCCCGACTATCGGGGGCCCGGGACACGGGCGCGGGCGCGCAATCCCATTCAGCATCGCGAGTTCCTCACGCGCCCCGAGGTCCGGGCGCGCTACTGGGCGCGAAGCCTGAGGGGCTGGCTGCGCTTCTCCTCGGCCCGGCCCAACGCGGCGCACGCGGCGCTGGCGGAGCTGGAGCAGGCGGGCCATGTCCGAGGCCTCATCACCCAGAACGTGGACGGGCTTCACCATGCCGCTGGCAGCTCCCGGGTGATTGAGCTGCATGGCGCGCTGGCACAGGTCCGGTGCCTGGCGTGCGGCGCGCAGGAGGCGCGCGAGGCATTGCAGGCGCGGCTGCTGTCGCTCAACCCTGGCTTCTCCCTCGAGGTGCTGGAGCTGCGTCCGGACGGTGACGCGGACCTGACCTCCGAGCAGTTGTCTTCCTTCCAGGTCCCTGCGTGCCTGGAGTGTGGTGGCACGCTCAAGCCGGACGTCGTCTTCTTCGGAGACAACGTGCCGGTTCCCACCGTGACGTCGGCGTTCGCCCTGTTGGAGGAGGGCGACGCGCTGCTGGTGGTGGGCTCTTCGCTGGCCATCTTCTCCGGCTACCGCTTCCTGGTGCGCGCTTCCGAGCGCCGGATGCCCATCGCCATCCTCAACCTGGGGGAGTGCCGGGGCGTGGAGCTCGCGGACGTGCACCTGGAGGCACGGGCAGGGGATGCGCTCCCCCGGCTCGCGGCGGCACTGGCCCGGAGCTGAAGGGCCATGCGGCAGTCACTTCACGTCGTACACCTTGCGGACCGGGCCCCCTCCTCGCTCGATGTCGAGCTCGAGGTGCGAAGCGCCCCGTAGCAGCATGAAGGCCTCCAGGGCTCTGTCGGGCGCGTCGAGCGAGATGCCATTGACGCGCCGGAGCACGTCACCAGACTGGATGCCGAGCTGCTCGTAGAGGGAGCCCTTCTTGATGGAGAAGACCTTGAAGCCCTCGGGCGTGCCGTCGCGGAAGGCAGGCACCACACGGGCCTGGGTGAGCAGGCCGTCCATATTGGCAAGCGCATCTTCGACAGCGCGGCGGGACACCTCATAGGTGTGCTCACCCACCGTGCGGATGCCCGTCTGCGCGGGCGCGGCGTTCGCCAGGAAGGGCGCGTGTGAGACGCCGCCATGGCGGTCGGCGTGGATGAACTCCTCCCGGCCGTCCACCAGGAAGGTGATGCGCTCGCGCTCGATGGAGACGACGCGAGCGCCCTGCAGGTCGTCACCGGTCATCACGCTGCGGATGCGCTTCGCGTCGAGGTCCTCGATGGAGGCGAGCGACCACTGCGAGTCATGCGCCACCAGGGTGCCGAGCAGCTTCAATCGCAGGGACGTGTTCATGGCCGTGCCGCCACCCGAGGGCGGCAGCTGCTCCGGCGATTTGTCGAGGGTCAGTCCTGTGAGCTTTGCCAGACGACTGCCTTCCAATGCCGCGCGAAGGCGTGAGGCCGCCTCGGCCGGCGAGGCTTGCTCATCCCGCATGTTTGAAACGCGTGGAGTGAATGCGAACTCCACGAGCAGGTTCGTCGTGCTCGCCAGGAGCAGCATGGCGAGTGCGATGAATGTCGTCGTGACGAGCCAAAAGTGCTTCCGGAGTGGGGTGGCCATGGCCGAGTGCCTTTGGGTTCAGGAGTGACACGCGGCCCTTGAGCAAGCACGAGGCCAGGGCCTGAGTGGGGCTGCGCTCACTCTGGACGCCTTGCCCGCACGGGACTTCCCCAGCCACCGCTGTCACGGAAGGGGGACACGTGTGTGACTTGCTGTCACGCCACTTGAAGAGTCCGGACGCGTTCGAGAACGCGCCCACGCGGGATGGTGGCACCACGGGCTCTGGCACGGCCAACCGTTCGGCGAGCGCCGCCAACGGTCAGGTTCGCGACGGCGACCACCGCCACGCGGTACGGGCCTTCGATTGGGGAGATTGTGCGGGGCGCGGAAGGCATGGAACAGGACAGGTGCCGCGCTAGGCTCCGCGCCATCATGTCGAGCCCCACCGAGTCCGCCGCGCAGCCTCGCCGCTTCCATGCCGAGTCCCTGACCCACATCCATCGGCACTTGCTGGCATCGCTCGGGGCGGGGCCTGTCACCATCGAGGTGCCAGACCCGGACCTGGGCAGGGGGTGCTACCCCGGCGAGCGGGTGGGCCCGTCCGGCGCGCTGCTCCATCGGCCCCTGCGCAGTTGGTGCGACCTGGCGGAGGGGCTCGCGTGCCGGCTGCGCACGCCCCGCGCGGTGGATGCGACGCACATCTCGCTGACCTTCGAGCGGCTGGGGCCCGAGGCGCCCTGGCACGCGGGAGGCCAGGCGGACGAAGCGGTGTCACCGCAAGAACGCTATGGCGCGGCCTCCGCATTCGCGCGCCTGCGCAAGCTGGAGGACGCGGGCTTCTTGCTGCCGTGGCTCGAAGCGCTTGGGCGCATCCGGTTGCCGGAGTCCGGCCGCGTGCTCGACCTGGGTGTCAACCGGGGGGATGAGCTGGCGGCGTTCTCGTGGCTGGAGGAGGCCCCGGATGTGCGCTTCGTGGGGGTGGACCACAGTGCCAGCGCCATCGAAGAGGCTCGTGCCCGCTTCCCCGATGCGCGGCACCGCTTCGTCGTCGCCGACCTCAACGCGCTGCCGGAGGACCTGGGACGCTTCCACCTGGTGGTGTCGGTGGGCACGTTGCAGAGTCCCGGCGTGGATGACCATGCACTGCTGCGCAGGCTGGTGCAGGAGCACCTGGAGCCGCGCTCGGCGCTGCTGCTGGGCTTCCCGAATTCCCGCTTCCGGGACGGTGAGGTCGTCTATGGCGCGCGGGTGCGGAACCTTCGCGAGCCCGACCTGTCGCTGCTGGTGAAGGACCTGTCCTTCTACCGTCGCTATCTGCACCAGCACGGCTTCCGCACGTTCCTGGGCGGCAAGTACGACCTGCTCCTCACCGCGGTGCGGGACGCGGGCGAGTGAACGCGCGCGAGGGCCGCGTTGGCTCAGGACGGCCGAGGCTGAGCGGCTGGGCTGGGGACGTGGCCAGCGCGCACCACGAAGTCGCCAAAGCCCTCGCCGGGCTGACGTTCGCGTGCGTAGCCTTCGAACAATGGCTCCAGCGCGGCGAGGATGGCGTCCTCGTCGATGTTCTCCCTGTAGAGGTGACTGAGGCGCTGGCCTCGCGCATCTCCGCCCAGGTGCAGGTTGTAGCGGCCCGGCGCCTTGCCCACGAGTCCTACCTCCGCCAGGTACGGCCTCGCGCAGCCGTTGGGGCACCCGGTGATGCGCAGCAGCAGGTTGGCGTCCTGCAGGCCATGCGCCCGCAGCCGGTCCTCCAGCCGCCCCACGAAGGTAGGCAGGTAGCGCTCCGCCTCCGCCATGGCGAGCCCGCACGTCGGCAGCGCCACGCACGCCAGCGCGTTGCGGCGCACCGGGCTGGCGCTGCGGAAGCTGTCCAGCGCGTGCGCCGTCACCAGCGCGCCGATGGCGTCGCGTGCCTCGGGCGTCACACCCGCGATGACGAGGTTCTGGTTCGCCGTGAGCCGGAAGTCCCCGGTGTGGATGCGCGCAATCTCCCGCAGGCCCGTCAAGTGCGGGGCGCCGGGCCGGTCCGCCACGCGGCCGCTGTCCAGGTGCAACGTCAGATGCCACCGGCCGTCATGGCCCTCCGTCCACCCGAAGCGGTCTCCGTTGTGCTCGAAAGCGAAGGGGCGCGCTGGCTGGAGCGGGAAGCCGAGCCGCTTCTCCAGCTCCGCCGTGAACCAGGGAACGCCGCGCTCCTCCAGGACGTACTTCAGGCGCGCGTGCTTGCGGTTGGTACGGTCCCCGAAGTCGCGGTGAATCTTCACCACCTCCTCGGCGACGGCGAGCGTCTGCTCCGGCGGGATGAAGCCGACGACGTCCGCCAGCCGGGGATAGGTGGCCGCGTCACCATGCGTGGCGCCCATGCCGCCGCCCACGGAGACGTTGAAGCCCACGAGCGTGTCGCCCTCGACGATGGCGATGAAGCCCAGGTCCTGCGCGAAGACATCCACGTCGTTGAGGGGCGGAACCGCCACGGCGGCCTTGAACTTCCGGG
Organism: Myxococcus sp. AB056; assembly: GCF_006547365.1. Classification (NCBI taxonomy): domain Bacteria; kingdom Pseudomonadati; phylum Myxococcota; class Myxococcia; order Myxococcales; family Myxococcaceae; genus Myxococcus; species Myxococcus sp. AB056. The sequence goes on from NZ_VHLB01000033.1 coordinate 21,964, forward strand.
GCAGGTACGTGGCGCCGTAGATGGGCTCGTCCTCACCGCCGGCCACCTTCTCCTTCCCCAACCAGACTTCGTAGTAGGCGCGCGTCTTCGGCAGCAGGTGCTCGGAGATGCGCACCGCCCACTGGTACACCGTCTCGTGGACGCGCGAGTCCACCGGATTGGGGTTGCACAGCACGTTGCGGTTCACGTCGCCGCAGGCGGCCAGCGTGTCCATCATCGCTTCGTTGATGCGGGCGATGGTGGGCCGGAGGTCATCCTTGATGACGCCGTGCAGTTGAAAGGCCTGCCGCGTGGTGATGCGCAGCGTGTGGTTGGCGTGCTCGCGCGCCAGGGCGTCCATCACCAGCCACTGGGCCGGTGTGCACACGCCTCCAGGCAGGCGGGTGCGGAGCATGAAGCTGTAGTCGGGCTCCAGCTTCTGCTGACGCCGCTCCTCGCGCACGTCGCGGTCGTCCTGCTGATAGCTGCCGTGGAACTTGATGAGGTTGGTGTCCGGCGTGGCGAGGCCGCCCGTCACCGGGTCCTCCAGGCTCTCCGCCAGACTACCCCGGAGCAGGCGGCTCTGGGTCTTGATGTGCTCCACTTCGGAGAGTGGCTTGGGCTGGTGGCTCATGTCGTTGCTCGCAATCGGAATGGGTCAGTAGACGTCGCGCAGGTAGCGCCGCTGCTCGCGCAGGGTTTCGAGCCAGGCGTGCGCGTCCTCGCGGCTCTTGCCGCCGTGGGTGGAGACGACGTCCACCAGTGCCGCGTGGACATCCGGGGCCATGCGCTGGGCGTCGCCGCACACGTAGAGGTGGGCGCCGCCTTCGAGCCATTCGTAGACGTCACGTCCGGACTCACGCAGCCGGTGCTGCACGTAGACCTTCTGTGCGCGGTCCCGCGAGAAGGCGAGTGACAGCCGGTGCAGCGTCTGCTTCTTCAGGGCCTCTTGCCACTCCGTCTGGTAGAGGAACTGGGTGCGGAAGTGCTGCTCACCGAAGAAGAGCCAGTTGCGGCCCTTCGCTCCGGTCTCCGCGCGCTCCTGGACGAAGGCCCGGAAGGGCGCCACGCCGGTGCCAGGGCCAATCATCAGCACGTCCTTGGCGCCGTCCTCCGGCAGTCGGAAGCGTTCGTTCGGCTCGATGAAGACGCGGACCGTGTCGGCTCCGGCCGTGCGCGTGGCCAGGTGGTACGACGCCGCGCCGAAGTGCCGCAGGTCGAACACCGTGTAGTCCACCACCGCCACCGTGAGGTGCGCCTCTTCGCCCACGCGCTTGGGGCTGGAGGCAATCGAGTACAACCGGGGCGTCAGCCGGCGCAGGGACTGGACCAGCTCCGTGGCGTCCCAAGTGGCCTTGTGGGCGCGGAGTACGTCGATGACCTGATGCCCCGCCAGCAGCGCGCGGAAGGCCTCGGCGCGGCCCGGTTCGAGCACCTCGCGCAGCGCCGCGCTGCCGGACAGCGTGGCGTGCCGCTCCAGGAAGGGGCGGTTGAGCCTGGTGATTTCCAGCTCGTCACTCAGCCAGCGCGCCAGCGGGAGCGTGCGGCCCTCTCGGGTGACCGCCGCTTCTCCGTCGAGGCGCAGCTCGGACAGGAAGGACGCGACCAGCTCCGGCGGATTGTGGGGCCACACGCCCAGCGCGTCGCCGGGGGCGTATTCCAGCCCGGAGCCCGCGAGCGACAGCTCCAGGTGTCGCACGTCCTTGAGCGCGCCGCGTGCGGTGATGCGCTGATTGAGCAGCACCTCCGCCGTGTAGGGCACTTCCTTGGTGAACGCGGGCGTGGCGGGCGGCTCCCGCAGCGGCACGACAGTGGCCGTCACCGCCGTCTGCGGAGTCAGTGCTTCGCGCGCCAGGGTGTAGGCCTGGTCGAGCCAGCCCTTGGCCACGGGCTCGAAGTCCACGTCGCAATCGGCACGCGCCAACAACTGGCTGGCGCCCAGCTCCGCGAAGCGGGCGTCGAGCCGCCGGCCCACCTCGCAGAAGCGCGGGTAGCTGGAGTCTCCCAGCCCTAGCACGGCGTAGCGCAGCCCCTCCATGCGAGGCGCGCGTTTGCCGAGGATGAACTCACAGAAACCGCGTGCGTCGTCCGGCGGGTCGCCATCTCCCTGGGTGCTGATGACCACGCAGAGCAGCTTCTCCTTGGCCAGCTCCCGCACCGGATAGTCGCTGGCCCGGAACAGCCGCGTGGCGACCCCGGCGGACTCCACCTGGTGCTTGAGGCGCTCGGCCAGGAGGCGGCTGTTACCCGTCTGCGTCCCGTAGATGATGGTGAAGTGGCCGGCGGGGGCCGCCACGGGTACGGGCGTCACGGGGACGACGGTGACCTGGGGGGCGCGGACGGCCAGTCCCGCCGTATAGCCGCTCAGCCAGTGCAGGGCGGAGGCGTCCATCTCCTCCACGAGCTTGAGCAGCAGGGCACTCTTGTTCTCACCCAGCAGCGCGTTGATGAACGGGGGAGCATGGGTGGCAGGGGATGCGCTCATCGTGCGGCCTCCCGGAGGGAGATGATTCGGTCGAGGTGTTGCTCCAGGTCTTCAGTGGCTTCCAGCTCCAGCCACGCGGCGCCGGCATCGCGGGCCTCCGCGCGCAGGGCCCGGCGTGTCTGGGGCGTGTCGGTGTGGACCAGGGCCACCAATCCCGCCGCCGCGAGCGCCAGCGCGACCTCCACATCACCGGGGCTGGTGGTGACGTGCCAGCCCAGGTCGAACAGCCGGCGCTCCAACTGGAAGGCGCGTGAGCCCGCGTCCGGCGTGGCGGGCAGCAGGACGATGGCGCCGGGCTGACCCAGCCGTCCCCGCCGCTCGGACTGCGTGATGAGCGACGAGGCCACGTCGCCCTTCGTCGACTCCTCCGCGGGACCCAGGACCATTCCTGCGGCCACCGTGTCGTGCGTGAGCGCGTCGATGACGATGAAGGCGCCCGTGCGGCGGTTGTCGCGGTACGGGTCGGTCAGCAGCGGCCGACGGCACACCACCCGCACCCGGCCGATGTCGTTGAGCGACAGGGACTCGGCGGGTTGCTCGGACAGGTCCGCCAGTTCCTTGCGCCACAGCACCCGCTCGATGTGCGCGGGCGCGGTCCGCGAGGCCTGCTTCACCAGGTAGCGGCGCGAGCAGTCCAGCGGCTGTTCTCCGAACCACACGAGCATCGCGTCGAGCTGGTGGAGCGACAGCGGCGGCTGGTCCACATGGGCCAGCACGTCGCCTCGGCTGGCGTCCACTTCGTCCGCGAGTCGCAGCGTGACGGACGCGGGGGACGCGGCCTCCTCCAGCGGTCCGTCGAAGGTGTCGATGCTCGCCACGCGCGTGCGCCGCCCGGAGGGATGGACCTGGATTTCATCCCCGACGCGGACGGTGCCGGAGGCAATCTGTCCCGCCAGCCCTCGGTAGTCCTGGTGGGGCCGGAGCACGTACTGAACGGGGAAGCGGAAGGGCGCGTCGTCCTGCCGGCGCTGGTGGGGCAGGGACTCCAGCCACGCGAGCAGGCTGCCGCCTTCATGCCAGGGCGTGCGGGCGCTGGGCCGGGTGATGTTGTCCCCGCGACTGGCGCTGATGGGGAAGAGCCGAATGCCCTCGAAGCCGAGCGCGTGGGCGAAGTCCACCAGCTCGGCGCCGATGCGCTCGAAGGTGCCGCGGTCGAAGTCCGTGAGGTCCATCTTGTTCACCGCCACGGCCAGGTAGGGGATGCCCAGCAGCGAGGCGATGTACGCGTGGCGGCGCGTCTGCGGCAGCACGCCCAGTCGCGCGTCCACCAGGATGACCGCCGCGTCCGCGGTGGAGGCGCCGGTGGCCATGTTGCGCGTGTACTGGATGTGGCCCGGCGTGTCCGCGACGATGACCTTGCGCCGCGCGGTGCTGAGGTAGCGGTAGGCAACGTCGATGGTGATGCCCTGCTCACGCTCAGCGCGCAGGCCGTCGGTGAAGAGGGAGAAGTCCAGTTCCTCCCCGTCCGCGCCGGCCGCGGCCTTCAGTCCCTGGGCCAGCGCCTCGGAGGGCACGGACACGGCGGCGGCGGTCCGCTTCGCGCTGGCCTTCCGCACGGCGGAAATCTGGTCCTCGAAGAGCCCGTCGCACTCGTAGAGGAGCCTGCCGATGAGGGTGGACTTCCCGTCATCCACGGAGCCGACCACGACGAGTCGGAGCAGCTCCCGGGAGGCATGCTGGTCGAGCAGTTGCTGCAAGCCGGTGTCCATTAGAAGTAGCCCTCGCGCTTCTTGAGCTCCATGGAGCCCTCTTCGTCGTGGTCGATGAGTCGGCCCTGCCGCTCGGACTGGCGGGCGTTCACCATCTCGTGGATGACGGTCTCCACCGTGGTGGCGGAGGATTCGATGGCGCCGCTGAGCGGGTAGCAGCCCAGGGTCCGGAAGCGCACGCGCCGGAGTTCGGGCTTCTCCCCGGGCCGCAGCCGCATGCGCTCGTCATCCACCATGAGCAGCGTTCCGCCCCGGTCAATGACGGGACGCTCCGCCGCGAAGTAGAGCGGCACCACGGGGATGCGCTCGCGCAGCACGTAGTGCCACACGTCCAGCTCCGTCCAGTTGGACAGCGGGAAGACGCGCATGCTCTCGCCCGCGTCGACGCGGCCGTTGAAGAGGTTCCACAGCTCCGGCCGCTGGCGGCGCGGGTCCCACTGTCCGTGCCGGTCCCGGAAGGAGAACACCCGCTCCTTGGCGCGGGACTTCTCCTCGTCGCGCCGCGCGCCACCGAAGGCCGCGTCGAAGCCATGCGCCGCCAGCGCCTCCAGCAGCGCCTGCGTCTTCATCGCATGGGTGTACTTCTGGCTGCCGTGGTCGAAGGGGTTGATGCCCTCGGCCAGCGCGCGCTGGTTCCGGTGGATGATGAGGCGCAGTCCGTGGCGCGCCACGAAGGCGTCCCGGAACGCATACATGTCCCGGAACTTCCAGGTGGTGTCCACGTGGAGCAGCGGGAAGGGCAGGGGCGCGGGGTGGAAGGCCTTGCGCGCCAGGTGCAGCAGGACCTGGGAGTCCTTGCCGATGCTGTAGAGCATCACCGGGTTGGCGAACTCGGCCACCGTCTCCCGGAGGATGTGGATGCTCTCCGCTTCCAGCTCCGACAGGTGGGACGACCGCGCGAACGTGTGCTCACTCATGACCGCCCTCCGCCACGCGCGCTGGCGCGTGTCCATGCTCCGAGGTTCCTTGCGCCACCAGCGAAGGCAGGCGCCCGCGCAGCGAGACGACCTCGCCCACGATGAGCAGCGACGGCGAGCCGAGCGCGTCACGCGTCGCCGCCTGGGCGATGTGGCTCAGCGGAGCCTCCACCACCCGTTGATGCTCCCACGTGCCCGCCTCCACCACGGCGGCTGGGGTGGACGCGGAACGCCCCGCGCCGACCAGCGCGCGCACCGTCTCCTCCAACCGGCTGCCCGCCATGTAGAGGACCAGCGTCTGGGCCTTCGCCAGGAAGTCCCAGGCCGGCGGGCTGCCGCCTCGGTATGCGGTGGCGAACGTCACCGCCCCGGAGACACCCCGGTGCGTGACGGGAATGGCCGCCGCTGCGGGCACGGCTGTCCCCGCGGTGAGGCCGGGAACGACTTCATAGGGGATGCCCGCCTCTTCCAGCGCGAGCGCTTCCTCACCGCCGCGGCCGAAGACGAAAGGGTCACCGCCCTTGAGCCGCACCACGCGGCGCCCCAGCATCGCCTGGGCGATGAGGATGACGTGAATCTCCTCCTGGCTCACGGAGTCTCCGCCGCCCTCCTTGCCCACGTAGATGAGCCGGGCGTGGGGGCGCGCATGCTCGAGTACGCCAGGGTGGACCAACCGGTCATGAACGACGGTGTCCGCCTCCCGGAGCACGCGCGCGGCGCGCAAGGTCAACAGCTCCGGGTCTCCCGGACCCGCGCCGACCAGGAACACTCGGCCTCTCGTTTGCTCTCTCATCGTGTCTCTCCAGGTATCTTCGAGTGCTCCAACTCCGTGCGGAGCCGAGCCCAGGCGGCCTTGCGCTCGCCTTGCTCCAGCAGCGCGCCGATGTCTCCCACCGCCACCTGCTTCAGCAGCCGCTGGCGCGCTTCGCCTCGGGGCAGGTGTTCGCGGAGCCAGCCGCTGAGTCGCGCCAGCCAGATGTGGTGTCGCGTCACCTGCCCGGTGAGCGTTTTGCGCAGGTGGCTGGCGAGCGCGGGGGCCCGCCCCGCCGAGGACACGGCGACGGTGATGGGGCCGCGCCTGCCGACGGAGGGCAGGGTGAAGTCACACATCGCCGGTTCGTCCGCGGTGTTGACCCACAGGCCCAGGTTTCGGGCTTCGGTGGCCACCTGCCGGCCCACGGCCACGTCATCCGTGGCCGCGAGCACCAGGTGATGGCCGCGCACGTCGCCGGCCTCGTAGCAACGGGGCTGCCACTCCAGGCGTCCATCGGCTGCGAGCCGCCGCAGCGTGGCGGTGGCCTCCGGCGCGATGACACGCAGTCGCGCGCCGGCGTCGAGCACCGCGAGAGCACGGCCCTCCGCGATGGCGCCGCCGCCCACCAGCAGGACGGAGCGTCCCTCGAGTCGAAGGCACACGGGATAATCCAGGGGGTGTGAAGGCATGGCGCGTTTCATCGGACCGGGTGGAGGCCGCACTCGCGGTTCTCCGCGGACTCCCACCACCAGCGGCCCGCGCGCTCGTCCTCGTAGGGTTTCACCGCGCGCGTGCAGGGCGCACAGCCAATGGACGGGTAGCCACGGTCATGGAGCGTGTTGTAGGGCACGCTCTTCGCCCGGACGTAGGCCCAGATGTCCCGGCTGCTCCACGTGGCCAGCGGGTTGAGCTTGAGCAGCCCATGCGCGCTGTCCACCTCCAGCGTCGCCACGTCGGTGCGGGTGACGGACTGCTCACGGCGCAAGCCCGTCACCCACGCCTGTTGGCCCGCGAGCGCGCGCGACAGGGGCTCCACCTTGCGGATGGCGCAGCACGCCTTGCGTGCCTCCAGGCTCTGGCGGAAGGAGAAGTACCCGTTCGTGGACTCCAACTCCTCCACGCGCGCGCGCTCGGGGAAGTACGTCTCCACGGTGACGCCGTAGCGCTTCCGCACCACCTCCATGAGCTCGTACGTCTCCGGGGGCAGGCGTCCGGTGTCGAGCGTGAAGAGGCGCAGGCTGGGCGCATGCTGGCGCGCCAGGTCGATGAGGACCATGTCCTCCACGCCGAAGCTGGAGGCGATGGCCGCGCGCGCACCGAAGCGGCGCTCGGTCCAGGCGAGGAGGTCCTGCGCGGGGGCGTCCTTCACTTCAGCGGCTTCGGCGAGCAGGGCCGAGGCCTGGGGCTGCGAGGGCGACATGGTGACTCCAGGAAAAGAAAAGGCCCGCCTCTTTCGAGGGCGGGCCGCACGAGCAAGAAGGTTCGAGAAGGACGCGCTACACGCTTCTCGATGCTCGGCACCCGCCTGCAGGCGGACACACGGGACACGCACGGCACAGACAGAACGCGCCACCCGTGGCACAGGCGTCATCATTCCCGGCGGGGAGCACGGGAGAGCAGGGGACACGGGCGTCGGCGGTGAAGGTCATGGGAGAGGCGCGGTGCAGGGCTGGCTGGGTGAGGAAACGAAAACGGCCCGGTTCCTGGGAGAGGAGACCGGGCCGGGAAGAGCGCGAGCAGGGAGGCTTGGAAGGGCGTCCCGTGTGCGCGTCAACAACCCAGGTCCGGCTGACGACAGCAGGCACACGACGGACAGCAGCGGCTGGCAAACGGCGCGGCGGTCGGTGTGGGGAAGTGCGTCATCGCGAACACCTACGCTAGCGGCTGTTTCAGGCGCGCGTCAACCCGTCCACCTCAATGCGGTATGCGGGGCTGGGCCAGTCCGAGGGGACGCCCGCTCGCCCGCACGCCTGGGGAGCGGGACGCGGCGCCATCGGGTGAACGTCCGCGCAGACCTTGGAAGGAGGCGGGGAGGCGAGCCCTCGTTGCCCATGCGGCAGCGGGCATCACCTTTTGCGGCAAGCCGGATTCACCCGTCACCCATGGAGGCCATCGATGGCGAGCACCAACAAGGACGTCGAGATGCTCAACTCGTTCCTGCGCGGCGAAATCTCCGCCGTGGAGACCTATCGCAAGGCGATCGGGCACGTCTCGGACGGACTGGCTCGTGACGCGCTGGAGTATTGCCAGCACGACCATGAGCACCGGGTCGAGGAGATTCGCGAGCGCATCCTGAAGATGGGCGGTGAGCCCGTGGAGAGCTCGGGCATGTGGGGCACCTTCGCCAAGCTGGTTCAAGGCGGCGCGGACATCCTGGGCGAGAAGGCCGCCATCCAGGCGCTGGAGGAGGGCGAGGACCATGGCCTCGCCGACTACCAGCGCGACGCGGACCAGGTGCATGGCGAGAATCGACGCTTCGTGCGGATGGAGTTGATTCCCGCGCAGAAGCGGACGCATGAGCGGCTCAGCCGTCTCAAGCGCACCCTCCACTGAGCGCGTGCCGCGCGGATGCGCGCCGGCCGGGTGTCTCGTTCCGGGCGCCCGGCCGGATTTTTCTCAACCCGTGCGACACGACACCGGCTTGAATCCCCGGGCATCCCGCCCGTCTCAGTCCACGCGCGGCGCCCTGTATCCTCCCCTGATGGGGTGTTGGAGCTTGTGCGCAGGGCATGCGATACCTGGGGTAGCTCGTCGCGTTGAGGGAGGCGGAGCATGTCGCCGGACCGCGGTTCATCGGAACGGGAGCCACGCCCGGAGCAGGTCTCCGGCGAGGAAGCCCGGACCGTGCCCGCGACCTCCACCTCGCTCATGGACGCCAGCCATGCGGGGACGCTGAGCGCGGGTTGTGAAGCCCTCTTCCGCTCCACCGAGACGACGCTCCAGTGGGCCTGGCGGGTGCTGAAGTGCGCGAAGGCGGGTCCGGGCGCGGGCCCCCTGGCCACGTCCGCCCGTCAGTGCGCGCTCGAGTTCCTGGATCGCGTCCCGCCTCATGTGCGCCGCGGCGTGGCGGAGCTCCTGGGGTACAGCAACCTGTGGCAGGCGGTGTGTACGCGGCTGGGACGCCCGGTGGCGCGCTCCACCGAGGAGCTGCAGCATGAACTGGGCGAGGACCTCCAGGTCCTGCTCCACGGCGCCCAGGCGCGGCTGGGGACCGCCGCCGCGCTGGAGCAGGGGCTCCTGGTCCACCTGGGGCGGCTGCGCGATTCCCGCCGGGGGGAGCCGGGCGCGCCGCTGGAGCTGCGCGCGGCCCTGGACGCCTTCACCCACTCCCTGTCCGAGCTGATGACCGCGGCCAGCGCCTACCGCCGCGCGTGGGAAGCCGCGGAGACGGAGCTGTCCGAGTCCGCGGCGTGGCTGGGCGCCGGAGACCCGGGCTTCTGCTCGTGGATGGCGGACCACCTGTCAGAGACAGTCTTCGCGTGGCGCAACGCCCACGCCTCCGTCCGCACGCTGCGCGAGCTGGGAGAGCTGTCCCAGCAGTCGTAGCCGGACGCCTGCCTCAGGCATCCACGAGGATGCGGTGCCGGTACAGCTCCAGCAGGACGTCCTCGGACAGGTCCGCCTGCTTGTGCTCGCGCAGGTGCTTGCGCACGGCGTCCACGGGCTCGCGTCCGGTGAAGTCGACGAGCAGTCCATAGGCTTCACCGGGCAGGGCCACGGCGTCGTATTCGCTGTACGCGCCCAGGGCCACGCTGCCGTCCTGCATCCACTGGACGGTGGCATCGGGGTTGAGCTTGAGCGTGCGCGGCAACTTTGGCGCCACGGCGGTGTGGCGGAGCTTCTCCAGCGTCTTCAGCTCGATGGTGCCATCCAGGCCCAGCAGCTTCTCCACGCCGTCCGGGGGCAGCGCCTTCACCAGGCGGTAGCACTCCCGGAAGTAGTCGAGCTCGAGTCCCTCGTAACCCTGCCACAGCGCCGCGTAGGTCTTGGCGGGCGGCGCGGTGTCATCCAGGTCCTCCACGGTGAGCGGCCCGGGCTGCGTCTCCGCGCGGTCCTTGCCCGACAGCACGTAGTCGGGGAGGAGCTGGAGCGCCGTCCAGCGTGACAGCTGGATTTCGGCCAGCGTCAGGTACGTCTTGAGGGACATCCAGAACTTGCGACCGTCCGCGCCCGCCACGTACTTGCAGAAGAAGGTGGAGCAAACGGCTTCGCGGTAGGGCCAGATGGTGCAGCCGCCGCTGTCCGCGGAGTAGTAGCCGCAGCGCAGGGACGCGGCCCGGCCGAAGAACTGGTGGCCGTTCTTGTAGAGGAACTGGAACTTGGCGGGAGGCTTCACCCACTGCGGCGTGACGCCCACGCGGCTGGCGATTTTTGCCTCCATGCGGCGCCGGCCCTCGGCCAGCTCGGGGCGGTCATCGGACAGCAGCGCGCCCACCAGGTAGTTGGGCAGGCGCGGCGAGTACGTGCAGCACTTGGTGTCCGGCCGGAACATGCGGCTCACGCCGTCCACGGAGTCGACGGCGCCCTGCGCGGAGTCCTGGCTCATGGCGCAGTTCGAACAGGTGGCCTTGCTCTCCTCGGGAACGTCCTGCCGGAAGAAGTCAGGAAGAAGGTCGCGGTAGAGAAGGGGAAGGCTGTCGAGCATGCGTGGCATGGCGGCTCCGGGAAGGTGTCCACCGACGCGCCGGACTCACTGGCGCGGGCTTTCTTCCCGGAGCCTGACGAGCGGAACGACGCGTCGAGCGGCCTAGAAGTAGCAGATGGAGTCGAAGCCGCAGTAGCCCTGACGGTCTCCGCACTGGCAGTCGTAGTCATCCGCACAGAACATCGCCGAGCAGAAGGGGCCACCTGAGCCGCCGGAGCCTCCGCCCGTTCGATAGGTGTACTCGCACATGGAGTTCACGCAGGCGGCCGTCTGCGCACTGGGACACGCGTTCGCACACTCCCAGTCCTCGTCACAGAAGGACTGGAAGCAGATGGCCAGCGAGGACTCGGCGCTCGCGCTGTTCTCACAGAGCGCCTCGGGCTCGGAGTTGATGGGGTCAGCCGCCGCGACGGTCGCGAACGTCAGCAGCAGGGCGGCACTCCAGGCGAAGGGACGGGGGATGAAAGACATGGATGCTACTGAGCCGACACCCCGGGCGGGAGTGCATGGGAATGTCAGGCTGTCAAAGAATACCAGGATGTGTCTGGGGTGAAGGCAGGCGTTCTTGCTCGCTTGCATTCAATGTCAGACATTCGTGCTGGCCGACGTGGCACGTCGCGCGAAGATTCCGTCCCGGCTGATGCACTGCGTATCACGCCCGCTGCGTGAGCTGCCCATGCGCTCCGTGAGGGGACGCCTTCGTGAGTCGTGTTTCACCCGCGCAGGCAGGTCAAAAAGCATGGCTGTAAGTGAAATAACGCTATGACCTGACGGTACAGGTGGCGTGTCCGGTAGGCTACGCAGCCAATGCCGTGGGTCATCCCCCCGTTGACCACTCGGAGGTGTGCCATGGACGGATCCGGTCCCCTCCCGTTTCCGGTTGAAGCCCAGGACGTTGGCGTCATCGGACGCGTGCATGCTGCGCTGACACATCAGTTTCCACACCTGCATCCGGCGGCGCGTCAAGCCATCAGCGGGCTCGTGCGTTTCTGCGACGGGTGGCGGCGGCTGTTTCCGGCGCGGCGGCCGACCCAGGTGGTGCCCGCGCTGACGACGTGGGAGCAGTTCCTGACGACCGAGCCCCGCTCGCGCCGCATCATGGTGACGGTGCAGCCGTTGGGCGTGGAAACGGACGGTGGGACGTGGGCACCGGTGCTGCTGGCGCGTGTGGCGCGCTGGTACCGCGACAGTCGCGGCGTGCGCCGGCAGAACCAGCCCCTGGACGTCTGGGTGGCGCGCCTGGGCCGCGAAGGCTCCGATGCACGCCAACGCGTCCAGGACGCGGACGTGCTCACCGCCGCCATCACGTGCGAGGACGGTGGGTTCCAGGTGGTGCGTTTGTCGCTGGACGACGCGGCGCTGACGCCTGATGCGGTGGCGGCGTTGCTGGCGGGCACGCCCAGCCGCTCGCTGGCCGAGGCACGCCGGGATGGCTTGTTCCCGCAGGTGCTGGTGGACCGCGCCTCGCGAGGCGACAGCGCCTGGACGTCCCACCTGCTGACGTCGAGCGCCTGGCTCGGTGCGAGAGTGGACGCGGCGACGGGCGCCCTGGAGCTGAGCTTCGACCACCTGGTGATGGATGGCACCGCGATGGCCGAGCTCTCGCTGGCCGCCTCGGAGGGCTTGCCGCGCAGGGAGGGCCGCGCGGCGCCGGGCGAATGGCTCACCGGTCCCGAGGAGCCGTCGCCGCTGCTGCGAGTGGAGCTTCCGGAGGGGCTCGACTTCCGGAACCTCACCTGCGCGATGCTCCAGGCGGTGCAGCGGGCCGGCGAGGGTGTGTTCCCCGTCGACAATCCCACGCTGCTGGTGCCGGTGCTGCCCGCGTCGCCGCACACCGTGGCGCGGAAGTGGCGGCGCATTGATATCGCGGTGGTGCCCTCGCGGACGCGCACAGGGCCGATGACGCCCGCGCACGTCGCGCACCTGCTGGAGCAGACGCGGCGGGGCGGCGGCGTGCTGAAGGACATCTTCTCCACGTTGTACTCACCGGCGCTGCCGTGGTGGTTGCCCTCGCTCACCACGCACGGCTTCGCCTTCACGCCCTTGCTGCGGCAGGTGCCCGCCGCTCTGGGAGGCAATGCCCTGCTGTCCAAAATCACCTTGGAGGTCGACGATGATGAAGCGCTGGCGCGGCATTCCCCGCTCTTCTTCAACACGATGCGACCGCTGTGTTCCGTGGGGGGCGGCGTGGCCCTCTGCGTGACGGAGGTCCTCCACGCGACGCCCTCGGGCGTGCGCAAACGCTTCTTCGCGGCGCTCGCGGGCAGTGGTGCCCTGGGCACGCGCGAGAAGCTGCTGGCCTTCCGGGATGTGCTCGTCGCGGAGGCGGTCAGCAGGGCCCGGCCGCGACGTCCGGCACTCCCTTGAATGAACCTTCCTGGTCTTCCGTCACGAGAGCTCTCCATGGTCTCCCCCCACGACCCCGGACGCATCCGGCCGCGACCGCACCTCCAGTTCCCCTTCGACGCGAGCTTCCCACGCATCTGGCACCGCAACGGCCCTGGCACCACGCACCTGTGGAACGGGCTCAACATGCTCTTCCCCCAGGGCGAGCGGTTCTTCGTGCGCAGCGTCAACCACTACATGCCGCAACTGGCGGACACGCCCGCGCTGCACGCGCAGGTGAAGGCATTCTTCGCGCAGGAAGGCAAGCACGCGCGCGAGCACCAGGACTACATCGAGCTGCTGGAGTCCCAGGGCTACGACATCCGCCGCTTCATGCGGCGGTACGAGTCATTCCTCTGGGGCGTCATCGACGCGAAGCTTCCGCCGTCGCTGCGGCTGTCCATCACCGCCGCGCTGGAGCACTACACGGCGCTGATGGGGGAGAACACGCTGACGCTGGGCGTGTTCTCGGACGGCCACCCGGCGATGCGCAACCTCATCGAGTGGCACGCCGCCGAGGAGATTGAGCACAAGGCGGTGGCCTTCGACGTGCTGCGGAAGGTGGCACCGGGCTATGGGCTGCGCGTGCTGGGCATGGTGCTGGGCGTGTTGTCCCTCTTTGCCCTGTGGTTCGCCGCCACGGTGACGCTGCTGCGCCAGGAGCGTGGGCTGGGGTGGACGGGGCTGCTGCGCGAGCTGTGGCGCGCTCACCGGAAGGACCCGGTGCTGTTCCAAGTGCTGGGGCGGGGCTTGCGGCAGTACCTGCGCCCCTCCTTCCACCCGCTGGACAATGACAACCTGGAGTTGGCCCGGGCCCACCTGGCGCCGCTGGAGGCGCCGCCTCCGGAGGTCCCGGAGCGCGAAGCGGCATAGCGGCGCGAGCGCGCGCCTGGTGAGGGGGCATCCCGCGCGGGGGCCCTGGAGGAGCGTGAAGGTTGCTTGCTCCTGCGATGCCCCGTCCGGCGCCCTGCAGGAATCGGTCAGTCTGTTGGCGGAGCTTCCCGCTTTGTCACGTGCGCCGTGCAGGCTCTGACGTGCGGCTGACACCTACCGTGGCTCCTGCCCGCATGTCCGGCAGGCGTCCCGGCGCGAACTCTTCACGCGCCGGGCCGACACACGGTGATAAGGACGGTCCCGCTGTTACCCAGAGCCACGATCTCGACCCATGTCCAGCATGCACACCCTGCGTGGGGCTCCGGCCCTTTCTGACTTCAGGCTCGCCAAGCTCCTGGCCCAGTGCCGTGAGCGGGTGCCCTCCGTTTCATCCGTCTATGCGGAGTTCGTGCACCTCATCGACGCTCCGGCGCCCCTCTCCGAGGCGGACCTGGCCACCCTGGGCCGCCTGCTCGACTACGGGCCCCGCGTGGCCACGGGCGCGCGCACCGGCAGCCTGCTGCTCGTGCTGCCTCGGCCGGGCACCATCTCCCCCTGGTCGTCCAAGGCCACGGACATCGCCCACAACTGCGGCCTGGGCGAGCGGGTGCGGCGCATGGAGCGCGGCACTGCCTTCTTCATCGCGGGCCCCGACGGGCAGGCGTTGCAGGACGCGGGGCTGGAGCGCCTGACGCCGGTGCTGCATGACCGGATGACGCAGGCGGTGGTGGGGCGTCTCGAAGACGCGGCCATCCTGTTCGCCGGGCACACGCCCCGGCCCTTCACGACGGTGGACGTGCTGGGCGGAGGCCGCGCGGCATTGGCGACCGCCAACCGCGAGCTGGGCCTGGCCCTGGCCGACGACGAGATGGACTACCTGGTGGCGCGCTTCACCGAGCTGAAGCGCAACCCCACCGACGTCGAGTTGATGATGTTCGCGCAGGCCAACAGCGAGCACTGCCGGCACAAGATCTTCAACGCGAGCTGGACCATCGACGGCAAGCCGCAGGAGCGCTCGCTATTCCAGGCCATCAAGAACACCTACGTCCAGCACAAGGAAGGCGTGCTCGGCGCGTACAAGGACAACGCGGCCGTCATCGAAGGCTTCGAGGTGGACCGCTTCTTCCCGTCCCCTGAATCCGGTGAGTGGGGCTCCGTGCGCGAGCCGGCCCACATCATGATCAAGGTGGAGACGCACAACCACCCGACGGCCATCTCCCCGTACCCGGGCGCCGCCACCGGCGCGGGCGGCGAGATTCGCGATGAGGGGGCCACCGGCCGTGGCGCCCGGCCCAAGGCGGGCCTCACCGGCTTCAGCGTGAGCCACCTGCGCATCCCGGGCTTCGAGCAGCCCTGGGAGCAGCCCTACGGCAAGCCGGACCGCATCGTCTCCGCGCTGGACATCATGGTGGACGGCCCCCTGGGCGGCGCGGCCTTCAACAACGAGTTCGGCCGGCCGAACCTCACGGGCTACTTCCGCAGCTACGAGGTGCAGGTCCCCACGCCCGGTGGCGTGGAGGTGCGCGGCTACCACAAGCCCATCATGATTGCCGGTGGCCTGGGCAACATCCGCGCGTCGCACGTGCAGAAGGGGCGCCTGCAGCCGGGTGACAAGCTCATCGTCCTGGGTGGGCCCGCGATGCTCATCGGCCTGGGCGGTGGCGCGGCGTCCTCCATGGCGCAGGGCGCGAGCGCGGCGGACCTCGACTTCGCCTCCGTGCAGCGGGACAACGCGGAGATGGAGCGGCGCTGCCAGGAGGTCATCGACAGCTGCTGGGCGCTGGGCGACAAGAACCCCATCCGCTCCATCCACGACGTGGGCGCCGGCGGTCTGTCCAACGCGGTGCCGGAGCTGGCCCACGACAACGACCTGGGTGGACGCCTGGAGCTGCGCGCGGTGCCCAACGCAGAGCCGGGCATGTCGCCGGTGGAGATCTGGTGCAACGAGGCGCAGGAGCGCTACGTGCTGGGCGTGGCGCCGGAGGACCTGGCCCGCTTCGCCGCCCTGTGTGAGCGGGAGCGCGCGCCCTTCTCCGTGCTGGGTGACGCCACCGCCGAGCAGACCCTGAAGCTGGGGGACACGCAGTTCGGCAACGCGCCCATCGACCTGCCCATGGACGTGCTGTTCGGCAAGCCGCCGCGTATGCACCGTGACGTGACGTCGCGCCGGGTGTCGTTCGAGCCGCTGAAGCTGGATGGCTCGCTGGCGGTGCTGGCGGAGCGCGTGTTGAGCCACCCCACGGTGGCGGACAAGAGCTTCCTCATCACCATTGGCGACCGCACCGTGTCCGGGCTCAGCAGCCGGGACCAGATGGTGGGCCCCTGGCAGGTGCCGGTGGCGGACTGCGCGGTGACGCTGTCCACCGTGACGAGCACCACGGGCGAGGCCATGGCCATGGGTGAGCGCACGCCGCTGGCCCTCATCGACGCGGCGGCCTCGGCGCGAATGGCGGTGGGCGAGGCGCTCACCAACATCGCCGCGGCCCGCATCGGCAAGCTGTCCGACGTGAAGCTGTCCGCCAACTGGATGGCCGCGGCGGGCAGCCCGGGCGAGGACGCCAGCCTCTACGCCGCCGTCCATGCGGTGGGCATGGAGCTGTGCCCCGCGCTGGGCATCACCATCCCGGTGGGCAAGGACTCCATGTCCATGCGCACCGTCTGGGAGGAGGGCGGTGCCCGCAAGGCCGTGACGTCGCCGGTGTCGCTCATCATCTCCGCGTTCGCGCCGGTGCTGGACGTGCGCAAGTCCCTGACGCCGCAGTTGGTGGACGTGGCGGACGACACGCGGCTGCTCTTCATCGACCTGGCGCGCGGGAAGCAGCGGCTGGGCGGCTCCGTGGTGGCGCACGTCAACGGGCAGGTGGGGCCGGAGAGCCCGGACGTAGAGGACCCGGCGCTACTGCGGGGCTTCTTCACCGCGGTGCAGGCGCTCAGCGAAAGCGGCTCGCTGTTGGCGTACCACGACCGTTCCGACGGCGGTCTGTGGGCCACGCTGTGCGAGATGGCCTTCGCGGGTCGCTGCGGACTGGATGTGGACCTGGCGCCGCTGGGCGGTGACGTGGCGGCGGCCCTCTTCAACGAGGAGCTGGGCGCGGTGGTGCAGGTGCGCGCCTCGGATGTGGCGCGCGTGCGCGAGGTGCTGGCGCAGCACGGCCTGTCACGGGATGTCCACGAGCTGGGCCGCCCGGTGACGGCGTTGCAGGTGCGGGTGCGCCACGGCGGCGACACATTGTTGGCGGAGGACACGTTGGCCCTGCGCCGCACGTGGTCCCGCGTCAGCTACGAGATGCAGAAGCTGCGCGACAATCCCACCTGTGCGGACCAGGAGTCCGCCGCGAGGACTGACGCAGCGGACCCGGGCCTGTCGCCGAAGCTGACCTTCGATCCGGCCCAGGACGTGGCCGCGCCCTTCATCGCGAAGGGGGCCCGTCCTCGGGTGGCCGTGCTGCGCGAGCAGGGCGTCAACAGCCAGCAGGAGATGGCCGCGGCCTTCACGCGGGCGGGCTTCGCCGCGGTGGATGTCCACATGAGTGACATCCTGTCGGGGCGGGTGTCGCTCGAAGGCTTCAAGGGCGTGTTGGCGTGCGGCGGCTTCTCCTACGGCGACGTGCTGGGCGCGGGCGGCGGGTGGGCGAAGTCCATCCTCTTCAACCCTCGCGCGCGGGACGCCTTCGCCGCCTTCTTCGCGCGGCCGGACAGCTTCGGCCTGGGCGTGTGCAACGGCTGCCAGATGATGTCGCAGCTCAAGGACATCATCCCGGGCGCGGAGCACTTCCCCCGCTTCGTGCGCAATGCCTCCGAGCAGTACGAGGCGCGGCTGTCGCTGGTGGAGGTGTCGAAGACGCCGTCGCTCTTCTACCAGGGCATGGAAGGCAGCCGGATGCTCATCGTCACCTCGCACGGCGAGGGCCGCGCGGAGTTCCCCAGCGCGGAGGACGCCGCCCGCGTCAACGGGCTGGGGCTGGTGACGACGCGCTGGGTGGACAACCACGGGCGCGTGGCGGAGTCGTATCCCGCCAATCCGAACGGCTCGCCCCACGGCATCGCCGGTCTGACGACGCGGGATGGGCGCTTCACCATCACCATGCCGCACCCGGAGCGCGTGCACCGCTCCGTGCAGCACTCGTGGCGGCCTCGCGAGTGGGGCGACGACGGCCCCTGGATGCGCATGTTCCGCAACGCCCGCGTCTGGCTGGGCTGAGCGCCGCGGGTCCGCCGAGCGAAAAGCAGGGCCGGGACAGCATCCGGCCCGCTCACCCGTTCCGTGAGGAGGCTATGCCTTGACCAGCTCCAGCGGCTGGCCTTCGGGGACATGCTTCATGGACACCGAGTTCATGCAGTAGCGCAGGCCGGTGGGCGGGGGGCCGTCGGGGAAGACGTGGCCCAGGTGCCCGTCGCAGCGTGCGCAGCGGACCTCGGTGCGAATCATGCCGTGCGAGACGTCCTGGATTTCCGCCACCGCGTCGGGTGCCACCGGCTGCGTGAAGGACGGCCAGCCCGTGCCGGACTCGAACTTCGTTCCCGCCTTGAACAGGGGATTGCCGCAGCCTGCGCACACGTAGGTGCCGGGCGTCTTCGTGCCCAGGAAGCACCCGGAGCCAGGCCGCTCGGTGCCCTGGCGGCGGAGGACTTCATACTCCTGGGGGCTCAAGCGCTTGCGCCATTCGTCGTCGCTGAGGGTGAGCTTGTCGACCATGCCTTCCTGCTCCTTGTCCGGGCCCGGACCGGGGCCCACGCGCACATCAGATGCGCATCCTGCCCCAGCGTCGCGCCTGGTGGGCAGCAAGGTGTGAGGGAGCTCGTCCGGCTCCTCGCTCCAGGGCCAGGCGCAATCCGGGAGGCGACGGCGGGGCGTCGGGGTTCAACGGGAGTGGGGAGGGGCGTCATGCCAAGTGAGGAGCGTGCAATGCGGATTGGCGAGCTGATGACCAAGAACCTGGAGACCATCGAAGCGGGCGAGCCCATCCGGGCCGCGGCGCTGAGGATGCGCACGTGCAACATCGGCTCCCTGCCAGTGCTGGAGGGTGGGCAGTTGGTGGGCATGCTGACGGACCGGGACATCGCGGTGCGGTCCGCGGCGCTGGGGCAGGACCCGAACACCACGCCCGTGCGCGAGGTGATGACGGCCACGGTCATCACCTGCGACGTGGACGCGACGCTCGACGTGGCGGAAAAGGTGATGGAGGAGAAGATGGTGCGTCGCCTCGTGGTGGTGGACGGTGAGCGGCGGCCGGTGGGGCTCTTGAGCCTGGACGACCTGGCCACGGTGCCAGAGGAAGTCCTGCACGCGGGCGAGGTGCTGGAGCGGCTCCAGCAGGTCTGAAGCGACGGGGCGCGAGCGGTGCGGTTCACCGCTCGCGCCCTGGTGTCACCCTCTGGCGTCCGGGGCCGGCCGGCACGACGCGACGAGCTCCGCCGCGGCGTCCTCCCACGGGACGTCCCGCTGCGCGCCGTCCCGCTGCCGCAGGCGGACGTTGCCCGCGGCCACCTCGCGTGCGCCCGCCACCACCAGCCACGGGACGCCCGCCGCGTGGGCATCCAGGACCTTGCGGGACAGGGATTCACCCCGCCGGTCCACGCTGGCGCGGCAGCCCGCCTCCTGGAGCTTCGCGGCGAAGCGCTCGGCGTAGTCGGCCGCGCCTTCACCCACGGCGGCCACCACCACCTGCTGCGGCGCCAGCCAGGGCGGCAGCGCGCCGCCGTGGTGTTCCAACATGACGCCGATGAAGCGCTCCAGGCTGCCGAGCAGCGCGCGGTGAAGCATCACCGGACGGACGCGGGCCCCGGAGGCGTCGACGTAGTGGAGGTCGAAGCGCTCCGGCAGCACGAGGTCCAGTTGGATGGTTCCGCACTGCCACGCACGCCCCAGCCGGTCCTTCAGAACGAACTCCAGCTTGGGCCCGTAGAAGGCCCCCTCGCCCGGCTGCATCTGGCACTGGAGCCCCGCTTCCTTCGCCGCGAGGAGGAGCCAGGACTCGGCCTTGTCCCAAAGCTCATCGCGCCCCGCGCGCGACGCGGGCCGGCCGGAGAAGGCCACCTGGACGTCGTCAAAGCCGAAGCCCGCGTAGAAGTCCTTCAGCGAGCGGGCGAAGCGGACGACCTCCGGCACCACCTGCGGCTCGGCGCAGAAGATGTGGCCGTCATCCTGGGTGAACTGCCGCAGGCGGAACAGGCCATGGAGCGCGCCGCCGGGCTCCGCGCGGTGCACCAGGCCGAACTCGCCCAGGCGCAGCGGCAGGTCGCGGTAGCTGGGCGCCATGCGCTGCACCAGTTCGATGTGGCCGGGGCAGCTCACTGGCTTCACGCCCAGGTGCCGCGCGCCGTCCTCCACCAGGAACATGTTCTCCCGGAAGTTGTCCCAGTGGCCGCTGCGCTCCCACAAGGGCTGCGCGTAGAGCTGTGGGGTGCGGACTTCCTGGTAGCCCTCGCGGCGCATGCGCTGGCGGACGTGCTCCTCCAGCAGCCGGTACAGCACCAGCCCGCGCGGGTGCCAGAACACCATGCCGGGTGCCTCTTCCTGCAGGTGGAAGAGGTCCAGGCGTTGGCCCAGCGCGCGGTGGTCGTGTTCGTCGAGCATTGCTTCGTCTCCGATTCGGAAGGGTGAAACGCCATCCGGTCGGAGCGCTGAGCGAGCGCACGGTTGCCCCGGCCGGAGAAGGCGGGGCAGGGAACCGTGCGTTCGTCAGCTCACCACGTGACGCGCACGGTTCCACGCCCGCCGAAGCGAGTCGTGGTGCCGGTGGTCGTGGTGGTGATGACGAAGCTCACGGCGAAGAAGATGCGAGGGGCGCGGAGAATTGTCAACTCGCCCCCCTGCACGGACCCTGCGCCATTGGGAGGGCCCGTGCAGGTGTTGCTACGCCAACAGCGACGCGAGCCCGATGAGGCCGGCGATGAGGAAGAACAGCGACTCACCGGCGATGAGGCCACCGCCCATGAGGGACATGGTGCTCATGTCCTCCGGAAGGGCCTCGCCTTCACCCGGGCTGCCACTCACCGCGGGCGCTCCACGCTTGGAGAACGTGTTCCAGACGGACGTCACGATGCCGCCCGCGCCGAACCACAGCGACACCGGGAACGCCACGAAGCCGCCGAACGACGACGCGTAGGGGCTGGGCAGCAGGATGGCGTCCACCGTCCAGCCGACGGCGAAGCCCTGGCGGGAGCCCTTCACGTACCGCTGGTAGCGCGCGTTGCCTCGCACCACCTTGCGCAGCAGTTCGTAGATGAAGCCGATGGCCAGTCCGAGGAGCAGGGCATTCACGACGGCCTGCGACAGCGAGCCGAGGTCGCGGATGGCGCCCACCAGCTTGTACGTCATCGCGGAGCCCCACTGGCCCACCTCGGCGTTGGGGTTGTCGAGCTGGTTGATGGTGAGCGCCGGGTAGGCGGTCATGAATACGCGCGCCAGACCCACGCACAGCAGCGCGCCCATGATGACGCCCAGCACCTGATAGCGGAACTGGGTGACGCGGTTGGTGCCCAGGCGCCAGCCGGTGGAGCGGTCCTGCTGCATGTCGCAGCCCACCGAGGTGGAGATGAGCAGGATGGTGGCGGCCATCATGCCCACCAGCGGGACGCGCAGGCCCATCATGGACATCATCAGCACGGAGATGACGAAGGCGCTGGAGATGGGGTTCTGGTCGGTGATTCCAAACGAGATGCCGTTGATGAGCACGAACAGCAGGGCGAGCAGCATGCCGAAGAGGAGCCAGCCGACGGGCTGATTCAGCACCTGCGTGCCTACCACCAGCGTCGCGCCGCCCCAGACAACCACCCAGGCCAGCAGCCGGGGGATGTTGACCTTCTTCCAGGACTCCTCCGCCTCTTCGTCTTTCGCCGAGGCCCGTTCGCGGATGCGCTTCGCCGCCTGGACCGCCAGCAGCGACAGGTCCACCACGGCCGCGCCGCAAATCATCCCCAGGCCGATGACGAAGCCGATTTTACGGAACGGGTCCTGAGGGCCGAGCCAGCCTATCTCTCGGAGGGTGGGCACCAGCACCGCGCCGATGACGGCCATCACGATGGCGGGGACGGTGATGCGGCTTCCGACAATCATGCCCGCGCCCAGCGTCGCCGCGCTGGTGCCGATGGAGGCGACGAAGGCCACCTTCTCCGTCATCCACGCAGCCAGGGCGCCCAGCAGGGTGCCGCCGCCCAGCTTGGAGATGGACGCCTTGAGCAGGCGCTTGTCCGTGAGGGCGCGCAGGATGTTGGCCACCGCCAGCCCGGACGGATAGTCGAGCTGGAGCTTGTCCACGAGCAGGGGCGTGTAGAGCATGCCCACGCCCACGGCGAACATGCCCACGCAGCCGACGAAGAGCATGAGCTGCCAGGCCGCGGGCATCTCCATGCCCAGCCACACCATGGACTGGATGAGCACGGACATGGCGCACAGCGAGGCCACTGACGCGGCCATCGTCTGCATGTAGTTGGCGCCGTGCTTGCCCTCCGCGCCGTACCCGTAGGTGACGGCGCTGCCGAGGATGCCGGCCAGCACCTGGCCGCCGACGAAGAAGCCCACGCTGAAGTTCATGTACGAGGCGGCGATGCCGCCCAGGGGCCCCAGGATGAACAGGGCCACGGCGCTCAGCAGCAGGTGGTACTTCCACGTCCCCACGGGGGGCAGCCAGTGGAAGCGACGATGGGAGGGCTCCGCGAGGGCGCGCTGCATGATGCGGAGGCGCTGGTGCGTTGGCTGGAAGACACCCCGCGCTATGCCGCGCTGTGCGTGGGCAAGCAGCGGCGCATGGGCCGACGCGTGTTGCGTCCCGACGTGTTGTTCCCGGTGGCCACGCGACACCGGCCGCGCGTGCTGCACCTTCGCCAGGAGGAACTGGGCCTGGATGTACCCGTGCGTGCGTCCGAGTGGCCCGCCGTGGCGGACTTCTTCGCGGCGCTCGCGCGCGGCGCCACGCGCGCGGAGCTTCGGGCCTTCGCGGCGCTGCCCGTGCTGGCGGAGTTGGTGGCGGACCTGGGGCAGGCGGGCTGGCTCGTGCGCCATGAAGCGCCCGTGGAGGTGCCCTCGCCCGGCGCGCTCTTCGTGGGGCACAACACGGTGCTGGTCGCGGGCCGCGAGGGACGCGTGCTGGTGGACCCGTACTTCCGGCCCGAGGGCGCGGTGGACGCGCCGGGCTATCCGCCGATGCAGCCCCGCGACGTGGGGCGCGTGGACGCGGTGGTCATCACCCACTCACATGGGGACCACTTCCACCTGGGCTCATTGCTCCAGTTGCCTCGCGATACGCGCATCTTCGTGCCGGCGGTGGCGCGTGAGAGTCTCTTCTCCACGGACTGTGCCCTTCGGCTGGCGCAGTTGGGCTTCACGCGCGTGGAGCCCTTGCGCTGGGGCGAGTCCCGGCAGGTGGGCGACGTCACCGTGCGCGCGCTGCCGTTCTACGGCGAGCAGCCCACGGATGGAGAAGGCCCGTACCCGGACCTCTTCAATGAGGGGAACGCGTGGCTGGTGCGGGCGCCCGGCTTCTCCGCGGCGTTCTTCGCGGACTCGGGGCACGACGTGCGCGGAGACATGGCGGCGGTGTGCCGGCGCGTGCGCCGCGAGGCGCCGGTGGACGTGCTCTTCTGCGGCGTCCGCGGCTTCCGGCTGGCGCCCATCTTCTTTGGCTTCACCACGCTGGAGGCGTTCCTGGTCAACGTCCCCCGCGCCATGCTGAAGGCGCCGCAGCGGCTCATGGCCGGGCCAGAGGAGGCGCTGCGCTATGGCGCCTTGCTGGGCGCGCGCTACGTGGTGCCCTGCGCGGATGGCGGGGCGCCCTGGTACTGGCGCGAGGGCATGGGGCCTCGCTACGCAGGCTACCCCGGCGAGCCCGTGAGCGGCGCCAGTCACCTGGATGAGAACCCGGACGCGGACCCCTATCCGGAGCGGCTCGCCGAGGTCCGGCGGAAGATGAAGGACGTTCCCAGGCCCCTGGTGCTGCGGCCGGGAGAGTCGCTGCGCTGGAAGGGCGCGAGGACGCCGGAGGTGGTGCGCCACCCTGGCTTCGTGTGGCCCTTCGGCGACGCGGCGTGACGCGTCCGCCGCGCGGGGACTCAGCGCGCGGCGAGCCGGGCCCGGCCTCGCACGAACTGCACCACGTACACCCCGGCGACCACCGCGAAGCACACGGTGGCCACCGTCAGGTACCTGCCGATGAGCTGGTGCTCGCCCCAGTTGTGGGGCATCCCCACCAGCTTGCTGGCGTCGCTCAGGCCCACGCCTTCCATCCTTCCGAAGGGGATGGCGTTGAAGTCCTTCTTCGACCTCCACCACGTGAGGAGGCCGTCCACGAGCGACAGCGCACCGAGCCCCAGGAAGCCCCAGCGCAGGGCCTGCTTGTGGAGGTAGCTGCCCGCGGGGGCGTAGATCGTCAGCATCATCACCGTGCCCAGCACCATCATCCCGCCATCGCCGTTGAAGGTGATGAGCATGTCCACCGTCTGCGGCGACAGCAGCAGCGTGCCCACGGCTTGAAGCGCCAGCAGGCTCGCGCCGCAGGCCACCCACAGCCATTGGCGGCGCCTCCACCCCCACCACGCCCACGCGCCCAGCGCCGCGGCGAGCATCAGCGCGAGGACATAGGAGCGGCCAAAGATGGCCGTCTTCCACAGCGTGGGGAACGCGGACCGGCCGCAGAACCAGGCCGTCATGGCGTGGCCCAGTTCATGGAACGGCATGGTGATGAGCCGGGCCGCGAAGCCGCTGAAGTTGCCGTTCAGCGCCACGTAGGACACGACGAGTGCCACGGGGATGGCCCAGGTGCGCAGGCGGTGCTCGAACGCGGCCTCCTCGGCGTCGCCGTCCCAGGCGGGTGTCTCCGGTGGCAGCACGTCCGGGCGCAGGTCGGGCGTCGCCAGCCATGCGGGGTCAACGAGCGGCGGTGGTTCCTCGGGCGCCCCTGAGGGGGCTTCCTCGCGCTGCCGCGCCGCCCGGGCCTCCGCCTTGGCGTAGATGATGCCGCAGCGGGGGCACTCCGGCCCGGCGGCGCGAGGTGACTGGCAACGGGGGCAGGCCTGGGGGGACGAGGCTTCCACGATAGTCCCACTCTAGGAGGCCGCCGCATCCGGCGAAAATCAGGGGGGATGGGGCGGGGGGGGCTTGACGGCCACGTCAGACTCACCCAAGAGCGCACCATGCCACCGCTGGACACGAAGACACGGGGACGGACGTCGCGCGGGCGCCTGCGCGCGCTGGACGCGTTCCTGTGCCGCTTCGAACGCCCGTTGCTCGAACGCCGTGACGGGCCCTGGGCACACGCGGTCTTCGTCGACGTGGGGTTCGGCGAGCACCCGTGGACGACGCTGGAGAGTGCCCATGCCTTTCGCGCGCTCAACCCGGAGCTCGTCGTGGTGGGCGTGGAGCTGGACGCGGAGCGCGCGCGGGCGGCGCAGGCGGACGCGGATGCCCGCACGTCCTTCCGCGAGGGCGGCTTCGCGCTGCCCCTGCGTCCCGACGAGCCCGCCCGGCTGGTGCGGGCCATGAACCTGCTCCGCCAGGGTCCCCCCGAGCGTGTCCCCGAGGTGCACCGCACCCTGACCCGCTACCTGCTGCCGTCGGGCCTGCTGGTGGAGGGGAGCGCGGACGCGACGGGCGCGGTGATGGCCGCGCACCTGCTGCGCCGCGGCGTTGGGGAGGGCGTGGAGCTGCCGCTGCGCGAAGCGCTCCTGTTCCACACCGACTTCAGCCTGGGCTTCGCGCCCATGCTCTTCCGGGACTGGCTGCCCCGGGACTTGCGCCGCCGGGTACGTCCGGGTGAGCCCATCCATGACTTCTTCTCCGCATGGAGCGCCGCCTGGCAGCAGGCGCGGACCCTGGGCCATACGCACCCACCCGATGCGTTTCGCGAAGCCGCGCTGGGGCTCTCCGCACGCATGGAGGGAGTGGCGACCGACCCGTGGCTCTTGTCCCAGGGTTACGTTGTTTGGAGGCCCAAAGGGGGCGTCTGTTTTTGACGACTGGGGGCCGCATCTTTCTCAGAGAAGGAGAGGGCGCAGCCGAGGGAAGCCAAGTGGGGTGGCGTGCGGTTATCCTTCGCGCGACCAGGACTTGAAACGGCACCTCCTCTCCTTCGCGTGAGGCGTGCCGGGAACGCAGCGGGAGAACGACACCGTCATGTTGGAGCAGGCACCCCAGGTTCGAATGGAGGGCCGTCCGTCCGTGCTGCTCTTCTCCGCGGGCTTCTACGGCACGCTCGCGGCCGCGCGTTGCTTCGGACGCAATGGCATTGACGTCACGGTGGCGGACCCCGGCAAGCTGGGGCCCGCGAGCTGGTCACGCTTCGTGGGCCGACGCGTGCAGTGCCCTCCGGAGTCCCAGGCCGAGGCCTTCATCGAGTGGCTGATGGACCTGGGCCGCCGCGAGCCGATGCGGCACGTGCTCTATCCGACGAGCGATGAGCTGGCGTGGCTGGTGTCCGTCCACCGCGAGGCGCTGTCGGAGTACTTCCACCTCTACGACCCGGGCGTCGACGCCGTCTACGGCCTGCTCAACAAGCGCAAGCTCTTCGAGGTGGGCCAGGCGGTGGGCCTGAAGCTGCCGCGCACCTGGTTCCCCGAATCGGAAGCGGACCTGAACGTGGTGTCCCGCGAGGCGCGCTTCCCGGTCCTCATCAAGCCCACCACGCAGATTCTCTACTCCACCCACCGCAAGGGGCAGCCGGTGCAGGCGCCCGAGCAGCTCGCGGAGGAGTACCGCGCCTTCTCGCGAGACGGGTACGCGCCCATGCTGGTGCGCTTCGACCCCGCGGTGTCGCGCCCCATGGTGCAGGAGTTCCACCCGGAGGCGGCGGAGGGCATCTACAGCCTCTCCGGCTTCGTGGACGAGACGGGCGAGCTGTTCGAGGTGCGCGGCGCCATGAAGGTGCTTCAGCGTCCGCGGCGGCTGGGCGTGGGCGTGTGCTTCGAATCCGCCCCGGTGCGCGAGGAGCTGGCCGCGGGGCTCCAGCGTCTGTGCAAGCGCCTGGGCTACCACGGCGTCTTCGAGGTGGAGTTCATCCAGACGAAGGACGACTTCCTCCTCATCGACTTCAACCCCCGCTACTACGGGCAGATGGGCTTCGACATCGCCCGGGGCCTGCCGCTGCCGCTCTTGGCCTACCACGCCGCGCTGGGGGACCGGGACGCCCTGCGCCGCGAGCTGCAGGCCGCGCGTGACTGGCGCGGCAACGGCGAGGTGTTCTGCAACCGCATCGCGCTGGAGATGCTGCTCAACCTCCAGCGGCTGTCCGGTGCGCTGCCGGAGGACGAGGCCCGCCAGTGGCGGAGCTGGCTGGCGTCACACCGGGACGTGGCGGTGGACCCGCTCATCGACTCGGATGACCTGATGCCCACCGCGGTGGAGGTGGCGCAGATTCTCTACGGCTCCGCGCGTCACCCCCGGGCCTTCATCCGGATGATGGTGCTCAACCGGTGAGCGCGGCGCGGCTGTCCAGCGCGTCGAACGTCACCAGGTCATCGAACGTCTCCGCGCGCCGCAGCAGCCGCTCCTTCCCGTCCTCCAGCGCGATGATGGCCGGCTGGGGATAGGAGAAGGACGTGGCGAAGGGCACGAAGTAGGCGCCCGCGTCCATGATGGCCAGCGTATCTCCCACGCGCAGGTCGGGCAGCCGCTTCGCGTGGTAGAGCGTGTCGCCCGGCGTGCAGATGGGGCCCACCACCGTGTAGACCTTGTCGGCCGGCGCGTCCGGCCGGTTCACGTGGAAGAGCTGGTGGTACTCGTTGCGCACGCACTCGGCATGGTTGATGCCGGCGTCCAGCACCGCCCACGTCCTGTCTTCCCCCGCCTTGAGCGCGTGCACGCGGCCCAGCAAGAGCTGCGTGTCGCCCGTCATGGAGCGGCCCGGCTCCAGGAAGATGCGGGGACGCTGACGGCCGCGCCGCGCGTAGTGCGTCTCCACCATCTCCACCGCCAGCGCCACGTAGCGGTCGATGGACAGCGACGCCGCCGGGTCGGGCGCGGGCACGTCGCGGAAGAAGGTGAGGTTGAGGCGCCAGTCGCGCTCGGCGATGTGCTCGACGGTGGGCGTGTTGAGGCTGCCGCCCAAATCGAGCACCTCCAAGTCCAGTCCCAGCTCCTGGTGCAGCGTGTCCGTGAAATCGAGCACCGACTCCACGAAGGCCGTGAAGTCGCCCTCCGTGCGGATGGTTTCTCCACGGTGCGCGTGCAGGCCCACCACGTTCAGGTGCTTCGAGCCGCGCGCCTGCTGGTAGGCCCTCAGCGCGGCGCCTCCCGCGATGGGCGTGCCGAACTGCGCGGACCAGCCGCTGTTCGTCGTCACCCGCACGGCGACGCGCGGGCGGCGGTCCAGCTCCGCGGCCAGCCGGGCGAAGACGGCAATCTCCTCCGCGTGGTTGGCGGCCAGCAACTGGATGCCCCGGGAGATGGCCTCGCGCACGGAGGCCTCCGACTTCACCGGGCCGTTGTAGACGATGCGCTCCGGGGGCACGCCCAGCTTCAGCGCCAGCCACATCTCGTAGGCGGAGATGACCTCCGCGCCCACGCCCATGCCGTGCAGGAAGGACAGCACGCCGGGCACCGGGTTCGTCTTGTACGAGTAATAGACTTCACAGCCGCCCGTGCGCCCCGGCGGCACCGCGAGGAAGCGCTCCGCGTTGCGGCGCAGCGCCGCCATGTGCACCACGTGCAGCGGCGAGCCCCAGCGCTCCACCAGTTGCGCCAGCGGGACACCCTCCAGGCTCAGGCCCTGGCCGGGCACGTCCCGCAGGCCCCAGTGCGAGGCGGGAATGTGGTTGCGCGCGGGGGCCATGGCACGCTGGAGCACCGGGCGCAGCGTCTGCTTCACCTGGCGCCTGGCCGTCCCGAGAAGCCGGCTCTTGAGGCTCATGATGCGCGGCCCTGGTTGCGCAGGCGCAGCGGCAGACGGCGGGCCACCTCAAAGGGCAGCACCCGCAGGGCGGCCTGCATGAGGCGGTACTCCAGCATGCCGTTCGTCTTGCGGTACTTGCCGTGAATCATCTCGTTGGACTGCACCACCAGCGTGCCGTCCTTGCCCAGGTTGTGCATCAGCGACGGCCGGCCAGTGCGGTAGTGCAGGATGGGCCGGTTGACGTAGACGTGGCCGAACGCGCGGATGCCGCGCAGGTAGAAGTCCACGTCCTCGTAGACGGGGATGGTGGCGTCGAAGCCGCCCAGCGGGGCGAAGTGCTCGCGGCGCACCATGCACGCGGAGTTCACATACAGCGTGCCTCGGAAGAGGATGTGGGCCACCGTCCACGCGCTGTTGGGCGTGCTGGCGCCCACCTGGGCGGCCCACTCGAAGTACTCGCTCTTGTCCTTGAGCCAGTCCGCGTCGTCGCCGAAGGGCACCACCCAGCCCACCGCCACGCCCGCGTCCGGCCGCGCGTCCAGCGCGCTCACCATGGCGTGCAGCGCGCCCTCGGCGAGCATGTCGTCGTCATCCAGAAAGTGCAGGTAGCGCCCGCGGGCCAGCGTGGCGCCGTGGTTGCGCACCACGGCCGGGCGGCCCTTCGACGGTGGGTCGTTCACCAGGTAGCGGACCCGCTCGTCCTTCAGCCCTTCCACCGCCTCGCGCGCCGTGCCCTCGGGCGTGTCGTCCAGGACGAGGACCTCGACGTTCACCCCTTCCTGGCGGAGGACCGAGCGGATGGCCTCCACCACTTCCTTCTCCCGCTTGTGGGTGGGCATCACCACCGAGACGTCAATGACGGACATAGCGGACTTATACGCGTTGGCGGCCACGCCTGAGAAGCCGCGCACCCGCGCGCCACCCCGTCACATCAGTAGCTCGCGAACTCCAGGTCGAAATCCACTCCATGCTCCGCTTCTGGGTCGCACTCGACCTGTGCCCGGACCGCCGCAAGTAGGACAGGAATGTCCGAATTCTGGCGGTTCCCACTCGGACGCGAGGGGGAGGTGGTGCTCACCACCACCCAGTCATGGCTGCCAGTGGCCGCACGGACCTGCCTGTCCGCTCGACCGAAATCCCAATGCGACAGGCGGTTCAGCGAAGGCTGTGTGCGGTGGCGGGCCATGGTCATCCTCCTGCCTCGACTCCGCGAGGCTGGCCGTTGGTTGTGCAGACGTCATGCCAGCCTGCCGGCTGGGCAGATGGGCGTGCCGCGGACGACGTTTTCCCTCTGAGAAGCGGGGGCTCGCCCGGAAGTGGTGGCTTCGGGGCACCGGGTCAGACTTGACGCCGGACGACGGTCGCGACAGGAACAGGCCACACATGGCGTTCCTCCTGGCACACGAAGTCGAGAAGCCCCGGGCCTGCAGCTACCTGCCGGAGCGGGAGGCCTCGCTCGAAAACCTCGTGCTGGAGGACGTCACGCCGGAGGAGTACGAGCACCTGCTGGTGCGAGGCTGGCGCCGCTTCGGCCTGGTGTACTTCCGGCCGGCCTGCGTGGGCTGCAATGCCTGCGTGTCATTGCGCATCCCCGTGGAGGGCTTCCGGCCCAACCGCAGCCAGCGCCGCGCGCGTGCCGCGTGCGCGCACCTGCGCGTGGAGGTGGGGCCGCCGCGTGTGGATGACGCGCGGCTGGCGCTGTATCTCCAGTGGCATTCGGAGCGCGAGACCAAGCGCGAATGGGAGCCGTCACCCATCACCGCGCGCGAGTACTCGCTCCAGTTCTCCTATCCGCACCCGTCCGCGCGCGAGGTGGCGTGGTACGACGACGGCGCGGAGGGCGGGTCCAGGCTGGTGGGCGTGGGCATCTGCGACGAGACGCCGCGCGCCTGGAGCGCCGTGTATTTCTTCTACGACCCCGCCTACGCGCACCTGTCGCTGGGCACGGCCAACGTGCTGCACCAGGTGGAGCTGGCGAAGGCGCGGGGCATCCCCCACGTCTACCTGGGCTACCGCGTGCTGGCGTGCGCGTCCCTGCGCTACAAGGGCGCCTTCCGCCCGCACGAACTGCTGGAGGAGCGGCCCGCGCTGGACGCGGCGCCTCACTGGGTGGCGCCGCCCGAGGAGGCTTGAGGCAGGGCCTGGAGCGCCGCGCCGAAGTGCTGGAGCAGCCGGCGCGCGTATTCCTCCGGCGCCACGCGCGCGTACTGGCCATGGCCCGCCCCCTGGACGACCCAGAGTGACTTGGGTTCGCACGCGGCCTGGAAGAGGCTGGCCTGGAGCTTCGCGGGCGCGTCCGGGTCCACGTCGCCGTTGACCAGCAGCAGCGGCCTGCCGCCCAGCCGGCACATCCCGTCAATGGGGCGCACCGCGTCCACCGTCACGCCCGCGCGGCGCAGGGCCCACAGCACCGGCTCCGCGCTCATCGCACCCCAGCGGCCATAGCCCGCGTAGATGTCCGCCTCCAGCGCGGGATAGGCCCCCGCGGCGGCCACCGCCTTCACCCGCGCGTCCTCGCTGGCGACCAGGAGCGACGTGGTGCCGCCCATGGAGAAGCCGAAGAGGCCCAACCGTCCCGGGTCCACGTCCGGGCGCCGTGAGACGAAATCCAGCGCCGCCGTCACGTCGCGCCGCTCCCGGTCTCCCCACGTCACCGTGTCGCCGCCGCTCTCGCCGTGCGCGCGTAGGTCAAAGAGCAACACACCGTAGCCCGCGCCCGCGAGCGTCCGGGCCTCGAAGAGCAGCTGCGCGCGGTTGTCCGCGAAGCCGTGTACCAGCACCACCGCGGCGCGGTTGCGGGAGGGCACGTACCAACCCTGGAGCGGCACCCCGTCGGACGTGGTGAAGGCCACGTCCTCCAGTGGCGACAACGCCGGCTCTGCCGGGGGACGAGTCACCGGAATGGGCGGCGGATGCAGCAGGCCCTGGCCAATGCGATGACCGTTCACCACGAGATATCCCGCCGCGGCGAGCAGCACGCAGAGGGGCGCCAGCGCCATGAGACAGCGGAATCGAGTGCGTGTTTTCACGGATATCTGGGATTGGCTTGGAATAAAGCGAACCCTAGCTGAGCCGGGGGGGTGGCGGAGCGAATGCAAGTTGGTTACACCGCGGGTGGGTCAGGTTGGAGCCGGGGGGAGTCCTGTCACTCCGAAGGTCCTGGACCGCGGTGTCTCGAAGCACGTGAGAGTGCGGGTGATGCTCGTAACGACACAGGGCGAGGCGCCTCCAGTAGCCGCTCGGAAGCGGGTGCTGTTCACGCTGGTGTTCCTGGGCTCGGGCGGCATCGAACGGTCCGTGTGCAACGTGCTGACGGGGCTGGACCCCGGCCGGTTCGACACGAAGATGTTCTTCCACCACCGGCCCCATCCGAAGAGTCAGAGCGACCGGATTCCGCAGCGCACCGAGGTGGTGTGGGGCACCGACGCCTTCGAGTACCGGCGGGACATGCTGCCGCGCTTCTTCTGGCGGCTGGTGCGCGAGGCGCGCGACGTGGACGTCATCGTGGCGGGGCAGGAGGGCCGGGCGGCGCTGCTGGCGTGCCTGGCGGGGCGGCTGCTGCGCAAGCCCGTGGTGGGCATGATTCACTTCGACTGGGGCGCCTTCCACCTGGAGCAGCCCCGGCGGCAGCTCTGGGGGCTGCGGTGGCTCTACCCCCGCATGAGCCGCATCGTCGCGTGCGGCCACGACTCCGCGAAGGCCTTCCGGGACCTGGTGCCGGTGCGGCCCGAGCAGCTCCACGTCATCCCCAACTTCGTGGACGGCGACCGGGTGCGCGCCGCCGGTGAGCACCCGCTGCCCGCCTGGGCGGAGCCCATCTTCCGCAAGCCCGTGGTCATCGCCGTGGGCCGGCTGGAGCACCAGAAGGCCTTCGACGTGCTCATCCGGAGCCACGCGCTGATGCGCCAGGCCGGGGTGGACCAGCACCTGCTCATCCTGGGGGAAGGCTCGCTGGAGGCGGAGCTGAAGGCGCTGGTGAAGTCCCTGGGCGTGGAGGACTCCGTCTTCCTACCGGGCTTCGCGCCCAACCCCCATGCGCTGATGCGGCGGGCGGCGGCCTTCGCCCTGTCCTCGCGCTTCGAGGGGCTGCCCATGGTGCTGCTGGAGGCGCTGGCCCTGGGCTGCCCCGTGGTCAGTACCGACTGCCCCTCCGGCCCCGCGGAGGTGCTGGAGCACGGCAAGCACGGCGTCCTGGTGCCCATGGAGCAGCCCCAGGCGCTGGCGGACGCCCTGGCGCGAATCGTCCAGGACGACGTGCACCGGGCCGACCTGTCCGCCAAGGCCCGGCGCCGCTCCGAGGAGCTGTCCGCCGACCGCGCCCTCAAGGCCTGGGAGTCCCTGCTCTCGTCGCTCTGACAGAGAGAGAGGGGCCCGGTCCCCCGCCTTCCGGACGGGGGGATGAAATGAGCCCTCTCGGGGGTTCCCCTGCACGGCTTCGGGACGTCCACCTTCGTCCCGGAGGCCCGGCCGGGCGGCACCCGAAGCAGGAATCCCTTGCCGGCCCCCGGCTGCTTCACGAGGATTCGCCCCCATCATGACGACGACGAACGAAACGCAGGGCCTGAACTTCCTCCAGGAAATCATCGAGGAAGACCAGCGGACGGGAAAGTACGCGGGCCGCGTGCATACCCGCTTCCCGCCTGAGCCCAACGGCTACCTCCACATCGGCCACGCCAAGTCCATCTGCCTCAACTTCGGGCTGGCGCAGCAATACGGGGGCAAGTGCAACCTGCGCTTCGACGACACCAACCCCGTCACCGAGGACACCGACTACGTCGAGGCCATCCAGCGTGACGTGAAGTGGCTGGGCTTCGAGTGGGAGGACCGGAAGTTCTTCGCGTCCGACTACTTCCCGAAGCTCTACGACTTCGCCGTGCAGCTCATCAAGCAGGGCAAGGCGTACGTGTGCAGCCTGTCCCCGGAGGAGATTCGCGAGTACCGCGGCGACTTCACCACGCCGGGGCGCAACAGCCCGTACCGCGAGCGCTCCGTGGAGGAGAACCTGGACATGTTCCACCGCATGCGCGCGGGCGAGTTCTCCGACGGCCAGCACACCCTGCGGGCGAAGATCGACATGGCGTCGCCCAACCCCGTGCTGCGCGACCCGCCCATCTACCGCATCCGTCACGCGCACCATCACCGCACCGGCGACGCGTGGCCCATCTACCCGCTCTACGACTTCGCGCACTGCCTGTCGGACGCGATTGAGGGCATCACCCACTCCATCTGCACGCTGGAGTTCGAGAACCGGCGCGTGCTGTACGACTGGATTGTCGACAGCCTCGTCAGCGGGGACCGGCCGTACCAGTACGAGTTCAACCGGCTGAACCTCAACTACACGGTGATGAGCAAGCGCAAGCTGCTCAAGCTGGTGACGGAGGGCTTCGTGGCCGGGTGGGATGACCCCCGGATGATGACGATTACCGGCCTGCGCCGCCGTGGCTTCACGCCGGCGTCCATCCGGGACTTCGCCACGCGCGTGGGCGTGGGCAAGGCGCAGCAGCTCATCGACATGAGCCTGTTGGAGCTGTGCATCCGCGAGGACCTCAACGAGACGGCCCCGCGCGCCATGGCGGTGATGCGCCCGCTGAAGGTGGTGCTGGAGAACTACCCGGAGGGGCAGACGGAGCTGCTGGAGGTGCAGAACCATCCGCAGAAGCCGGAGATGGGGACGCGCCAGGTGCCCTTCATGCGTGAGCTGTACATCGAGGCGGACGACTTCATGGAGGACCCGCCGAAGGGGTTCTTCCGGCTGGCGCCCGGCAAGGAGGTGCGGCTGCGCTCGGCGTACTTCATCAAGTGCGAGCAGGTCATCAAGGACGCGGCGGGCAACGTGGTGGAGTTGCGCTGCTCGTATGACCCGGCCACGCGCGGCGGCAACGCGCCGGATGGCCGCAAGGTGAAGGGCACGCTGCACTGGGTGCCCGGCAACGCGCCCGTCGCGGAGGTCCGCCTCTATGACCGGCTCTTCTCCGTGGAGGCGCCGGACGCGGACGACTCCAAGGACTTCACCACGTTCCTCAACCCGACCAGCCTCCAGACGCTGCGCGACGCCCGCGTCGAGCCGATGCTGGTGGATGCCGCCGTGGAGTCGCGCTACCAGTTCGAGCGCACCGGGTACTTCTACGTGGACCCGAAGGACTCGAAGCCGGGCAAGCCCGTCTTCAACCGCACGGTGACGCTGAAGGACTCCTGGACGAAGGAGCAGGCCAAGGGGAAGTAGTCCCTGGCGTGCTTCCGGGTGCCGCCCACGCTGGCGGCACCCGGCACGGTGCTTACTTCGGAAGGCTCGCGGCCTACCGCTTCGCGGCGGGCTGCTCGAGCGCCTTGAGCATCTTCACCGCGTTCTCGTTCTTGGGGTCCAGCTCCAGGGACTTGCGGTAGTTCGCGATGGCCTGTTCCTTGTCGCCGTGGGCTGCGTAGGCCTCGCCGAGGCTGTCGTAGCAGTTGGCCCCCTTGGGGAACGTCTCCACGTTGAGCTTGAACACCTCGATGGCATCCGCCACGCGCCCGCCGCTCAAGAGGTGGTAGCCCACCCTGTTCAACTGCGATTCGCTGAAGTCGTACTGGGCTTCCTTCGTCTTCTTCAGCGCGCGGTAGTTGGCGATGGCCTCGGCGGCGGAGCCCTTGCCGAGAGACTCCAGCATCACGGTGCCGATGGGCATCCGGGCCTGCCGGGGGGCGATGCCATGGAGGATGCTCAGCACGCCGCCCGCGATCTCCTGGAGGTCGCCGTGGGTGGCGTTGTCGAGGAGGATGACGACCTCCTTGCGCTCGGGCACGCGGAGCAGCAGGGATGAGAAGCCGTTGATGCCGCCGCTGTGGAAGATGCCTGGAAGCTTCGTCTTGCCGTCATGCAGCTGCACGGGGGCAATGACCCAGCCGAAGCCGTAGTGCTGAAGGCCCGGAGTGAGCATCTTCTGCTTGAGCTCCGCGGGCATCAGCGTGTCGCCGTAGAAGGCCCGGTCCCAGCGGTACAGGTCCTCCACCGTCGAGTACAGCGAGCCGGCGGCATAGGGCTGGCCCATGTCGATGTAGGGCGCGTTGACGTACCCGCCCGGCCTGGGCGTGTAGCCGCTGGCGCGCTTGGGCAGCACCGTGGCCGTGACGTCATAGCCGGAGTCCTTCATGCCCAGCGGCCCGAAGATGCGCGCCTGCACGGCCTGCGCATACGTCTGGCCAGTGAGCTTCTCGATGAGGGCGCCCAGCAGGTAGTAGCCGCAGTTGTTGTACGCGTACTTCGCGCCGGGCTCGAACTCCAGGTCGCCACTGCAGGACTTCTTCACGAACTCCGCGACGCCATAGGGGTTGACCGAGTCGGCCAGGAAATGGGGGGCTGACGTGTAGCTGGGGATGCCGGAGGTGTGGTTCAGCAGGTGGGTGATGGTGACGCGCCCGCCGGTGTCGCCCCGGTAGTCCGGCAGGTGCTTCGTGATGGGGTCATCGAGCTGGAGCTTTCCCTCGGCGACGAGCTGCAGGATGACGGTCGCCGTGAAGGGCTTGGTGATGGAGCCGATGCGGAACTTCGTGTCTGGCGCGTTGGGCACCTTCCACTCGAGGTTCGCGGAGCCGTAGCCCTTCTTGAGAAGGATGCCTCCCTCCGTGGCCACGAGCGCCGTTCCGTTGAACATGCCCTTCTGGTGGAACCCATGGATGTACCGGTCTACCTCCTGCTTCCGGTTCGCCGCCTCCGCCAGCGGTGCCACCAGCACCCATGCCACCAGTACGCCTGTGAGGCGCGTGCTCAGCCATCTCATTCAGACCTCCTCTTCATTTCGCGCAGTACGTGCGGGGATGCGGGTGATTGCAGCTGTTCTCGCGGGCCGCCCCGGTTTTCCCTTAGTCCAGAAGTCGGGTTTTCTGTCGGACGCTTGTTCATGAGAAGTGAAGGGGTGTCTTGAAAGGCAGTCATTCATGCACGACAAGGGTTGGCGTCAATGGCTGTCGAAAAAGGAGCCCATGATATGGCAAAGCCTTCCCCCGATGGCGTGCATCGCTTCCTGGCCCCGGCGAACCAGATTGATTTCCCCGAGGACCCGACAGCACAAAAGAAGCTCAACGAGGCATGGAACTTCAACCTCACGGGCTTCACCGACCAGGGCATCACGGGCAACCCGTGGAACATGTCCAACTCCGCCAACAATACCTGGTATTTCAACCCCGCGCAGACGGACACGGCGCAGGGGAGCTACGCCGCCATCCAATGGAATGCGTTCCCCGGCCGTCTGGGTTTCTACTTCGGCGGGCAGGGTGGGACGAATGCCAAGGGGCTGGTGCTGCCGGAGGAGGACCTGCTGGCCCTGGCGGACACGGGCCGGACGAAGGATGGAACGCCATTCTCGGACCTGCCGCAAATCACCAATCCCTGTACCGGGGATGTGAGCCACTACGGCCCCTTCGGCCCCCGGGGCTGGCAGGACGAATATTGCGAGTGGAGCGTCGAGCGCGACAGCCAGGGCAACATCCTCCGCATCGACTTCACGTGTGAGAATCCGGAGTACTGGAACACGCTGTGGGCGGTGGACCCGAACAAGGTGCTGGAGCTGTATCGCTCCACCCTGGGCAAGCGGCAGATCGCGCTGGAGGACCTGTATCTGTTGGACCCGTCCACGGGACGGCCGGTGGAGGACCCGTCCACGGGGCGCCCCGCGTACAACCCGCTCAACCGGTGGAACAGCGGGCCGGTGTCCACTGCGAGCCAGGGTGGCGCCATGCACCTGACGAGTACGCCCAACACGCTCCAGACGGAAATCGGGCTCGCGTCGGCCGCGACGGTGCCGCGTCCCGTGGGCAACTCCCATGCGCAGACGCTCATCTGCTGCGCGCAGTATGGCCAGCCCGCCCGCAACAGCGACCCGCACATCGGGCTGTCCGTGAATCAGCTCGTCGCGCCGCCCAATCCGCAGCGGCCGTCGAACAAGGCCACCCTGGCCAATCCGCCCGGGCTCTACATCCAGATGCCAGACTTCTCTGGCTACCAGACGCCGGACCAGACGAACGCGGCGGAGTTCTGGACCATCGTCCGAGGCACCTCGTCGCTGACGGACCCGGAGGGCAGGCCCATGCCGGGCAACTACATCCTGCACGCCACCTTCCGGGTACCGCCCAACAAGCGCTACACCGTCTCCGACATCACCATCAACGGCCAGAAGATTCGCTGGGCGGGGCAGGTGGCGCAGACCTTCCTCATGCAAATCACCGGCATGGGGCTGGCGCAGCCATCCCGCGCGCCGGTACAGGACTGCGTGGGCGTGCCGTCCACGGAGCTGGCGCAGCCGCTACAGCTCTTCCACTCCAGCGTGTTCAGCGCCCTGGCCGGTACCAACGTGCCCAATTTCATGGGCGTGCCCATGAACCTGGCCAGCAACAGCACCCTGATTGCCCCGACGGTGAGGGCCGGTGACACGAACGTCCCCATGTTGCTGACCGCGCTGCTGCCCGACATCTCGGCGCTGCCGACTGTGGCCTTCGACGGGGGCGGCATCACCGTCCAGGTGCAGGACATGAAGTCGGTGGACTACGCGGTGCCAGGGAACACCTATCCCGGGCCGGTGGCGGCCATCCGCATCCTGGTCTCCGTGCAGGCGGACGCGGCGCCGGGCCCACGGGGTGTCTTCGTCACCGGGGCGGGGCAGACGAAGACACCGACGCCGTTCCCCGCGGCGCTGCACGTCACCTCCCGGTAGGCCCGCGAGCGTGCCCATGCCCGTGCTCCAGAATCGCGTTGGCGTCGCGTTGGTGTCGCTGTTGCTTGCCGCTGGCTGTGCCAGGGACAGGGGCTCCCGGGAAGCGCCTCCGGGGGGGACTGTTGCCCAGGCGGAGACGGGGGCTCCGGCTCCCGCCCGTGCAGCCCCCTCCGGCGCTCCACCGCAGTTCAACTGTGGCAGCCAGCAGATTCTGGAGCTCGGCCCGGAGGTGCCTCCGGACTTCAGCCAGGTGGTGGGTCAGGAAGACGCGAACTGCTTCGCCTGG
This sequence comes from Myxococcus sp. AB056, assembly GCF_006547365.1. NCBI lineage: Bacteria > Pseudomonadati > Myxococcota > Myxococcia > Myxococcales > Myxococcaceae > Myxococcus > Myxococcus sp. AB056. Next base: position 60,505 of record NZ_VHLB01000033.1, read on the forward strand.
CAGCAGTTCATCGCGTTGAACTGGCCCGAGTCCGGCATGGACGGGGGGACGGCTGGCTTTGGCACCCCCGGGGACCTGGAGCCCGTGCAATGGCAGACGTACATGAGCACCGGCCAGCTCTTCCTGCCGGACGGGGGCGCGCCTCCCGCCTGGGGCACGCAGGCACGCATCACGGATGCGTGTCTGGCGGAAGCGGGGCTCTCCGTAGGGCAGGCCCGGGAACGCCTGCCGTTGATGGTCGCGTCGAAGTTCGCGGAGAACTTCTTCCCGGGGAGCGCGAACCAGGCGTTCCCCTTCGACGGCTCGCCCGCGTGGCTGGGGGCACCCGGAGACACCAACGTCTGGTACGACGTGAAGGTCAACCAGCCTGAATACGACTACATCGTCGACGCGGGGCTCTACAACGCGGCGAACCAGTTGGCCCTGGTGGATTCCGGCGTGCCCGTGGTCCTGCCACAAGGCGCGTACCAGCCAGCGCCCGGCTCGGTGGGCGCCATCGAGCTGAAGTCGGCGTGGATGGAAGTGGCCAATCCCTCCGATGCGCGCTGGAACACGTACAAGCTGTCGCCCGCCGTGGTGGTGGACCCGTCGACGCAGCGGTGCCGGACGGCGACCGTGGCACTGGTGGGGCTGCACATCATCCATGCCACCCAGTCCCAACCGTCCATCATCTGGGCCACGTTCGAACACGATGCGAATGCGCCGGACCAGGGCACCGACGCGGGGACGGACGCGTGGAACTTCTTCGATGCCGCCTGCTCGCCGCGCACGCTGACGGTGCCCGCCAACTGCGCGGCGGATGGGACGTCCACGGAGGTGACGGTGGGGTGCGAGCCCAACGTGCCGCCGCCGTACCACATTGGCGGTGGCTGCCCGGGGCCCGTGCCCATCCAGGTGACGCGGCTGACGCCCATCGACCCGATGGCGAAGCGGGTGAATCAGCTGGTCCAGCACAACATCGCGACGCACTTCCCGGACTCGGTGTGGAAGCACTACGTGCTGGTGAACGTACTCTGGTCCACCAATCCCAGCCCCAGCCCGACGAAGCCCGTGAAGGCGCCGCTGCCCTTCGCCGCGCCCACGCCCTCCGGTTCAGTGGCCATCGCCAACACGACGATGGAGACCTATATCCAGCGGACCGCGGACTTCGGCCAGGGGCCCCAGGCGAGCAACTGCATCGTCTGTCACCGGAACGCGACGCTCGCTGGCAAGACGGGCATCGCGTCGGATTTCAGCTTCGTCTTCGGACTGGCGCAGGGCCTGCCACCGTCCCAGGCACCGTCGCTGAAGTCCATGCGTCTGACGCCGAGCGAGAAGGCCGCGGTGGCCCATCCCCCGACGATGCGGCGAATCATTCAATAGCGTCACGAGGGGGCGCCTCGCGCGTCATCTCCACCATGGTGGGGCGCCACCCCAGCTTCGCGAACAGGCGCTGCGCGGTCGTGTTCTGCGCGGCGGTGTGGAGGACGACGCGCGGCACCCCCAGGGCCGTCAGGCGCTTCATCATCTCCTCCGCGAGCAGGACGCCCACGCCCGCGCCACGGGCCTTCTCGTCCACCCAGATGTCATGGAAGCCGCCGCTGCGGTCCAGCAGGGCATTCCAGTCCATTCCTTCCACGCGGCCGTAGGCGTAGCCCACGACCTCGCCGTCCAGCTCCGCCACCAGGACGACCGCGTCGGGCTTCTTGGCCTCGCGGCCCAGCCACCAGCGGTAGCCCGACTCCACGTCGTCTGGGAGCATGAAGCGCGCGGCGTCGAAGGCGTGGTGTTTCCGGGCGAGCGCCGCGCCCATGCGCCCCAGGGCGGGCTCATCCGAGGGCTTGGCGGGACGGAGGGTGACGGGCATGGTGGCTCCTGGCGAAGGCATGGCCCCTTCCTATAACGGGCTTCTTCACCGAGCGACGGCCTCGTTGGAATGCGCGGCTTGGCGGCGTGGCCACGAGACAACATTGTTGACGAGGAAGGGCGTCCAGGAGTCGTTGGTGGACGGGAGGCACGCCAACGGGGAGGGCGCCTCGTTGCCTCCTTGCGTTGGACGCGACCCTCCCATGGACCACCTGGATGACAGCACCTGGATGTCGGCTCCGCTCGCCCGCGACGATGGCACGCGTCCCGGCGGGCCTGCCTTCGCGGACGGCGAGGGCGGCATCCCGCTCGGCATCCTGGAGGCGATCTTCCTCAACATGGGAGATGGCGTGACGGTGGTCGACCGGCACGGCCGGTTCGTCCTCCTCAACCCCATGGCCCAGCAGATTTTCGGCGCGCTGCCTCCGCCGGAGATGCCGGTGTCCCAGTGGTCGAAGTACTTCGGGCTCTACCTTCCCGACACTGTGACGCCCTATCCCGTCGAGACGCTGCCGCTCAGCCGTGCCCTGTTGCATGGCGAGGCGGTGGACCAGGCGGAGGTCTACGTACGCAACGCCCGCCACCCCAAGGGCCTCTGGCTGCAGGTGGGCGCGCGCGTGCTCACCGACTCGACGGGAGACGTATACGGCGCGGCGTCCGTGTTCCGGGACATCACCGCCATCAAGCAGACGGAGGCGGCGCTTCGCGCGGAGGAAGAGAAGTTCCGGAGCCTCTACAGGTACACGCCCGCGATGATGCACTCCATCGACGCGGAGGGCCGGCTGGTCAGCGTCAGCGAGTTCTGGCTGCGCACCCTGGGCTATTCGCGCGAGGAGGTCCTGGGCCGTCGCTCCGTGGACTTCTTCACGCCGGAGTCTCGCCGGTATGCGACCGAGCACGTCCTGCCCGTGTTCTTCGAGACGGGCGTCTGCAAGGACGTGCCGTACCAGATTGTGAAGAAGAACGGCGAGGTGCTCGACGTCCTCCTCTCCGCCATCTCGGAGCGGGACGCGTCGGGCCGGATGGTTCGGTCGCTGGCGGTGCTGACCGACGTGACGGAGCGCAAGCGCGCCGAGGACGCGCTCGCCGAGAGCGAGAAGCGGCTGCGCGCCATCCTGGACAACGCCAACGCCGTGTTCTTCATCCTCGACCGGCAGGAGCGCTACATTTTCGTGAACCGCGAGTGGGAGCGGCTCTTCCGCCGCACGCTGCAGGAGGTCGCCGGGAAGTCCACGGCGGACATCTTCCCCGAGCCGCAGGCGGCGCGCTTCCATGAGACGAGTCAGGCCGTCTTCGCCACCGGGGAGCTCGTCCAGCGGGAGGAGTGCATCCCCCTGGAAGACGGCGTCCACACCCACCTCACGCAGAAGTTCCCGCTCATCGATTCGTCGGGCACGCTCTATGCGCTGTGCGGTATCTCCACCGACGTCACCGAGCTCAAGCAGATGGAGCTGGGGCAGCGCTTCCTGTCGGAGGCCAGCCAGGCGCTGGTGACGTCGCTCGACTCGGAGACCACGCTCCAGCGCGTGGCGGAGCTGTCCGTCCCCACCCTGGGGGAGCTGTGCGTCGTCTCCCTTTTGGGCAAGGACGCGGCGCTGCGCCCCGTGGCCGTCGCCGCCAGTTCGCCAGAAGGGGGCCGCACCGTTCGCGAGTTTCTCCAGGCCCATCCCCCCGTCTCCGGTCCGCGGGATGGTCCCTATGGGGTGTTGGAGACGGGACATTCCGAGTCGTCCCCGGATGCCATGGGCCTGCTGGACCCGGATGGGCTCCGGGACGAACGGTGGCGCGCGGTGAGGGCACTGAGCGCTCGGGCATCACTGAATGTCCCGCTGCGAGCGCGGGGCCCCATCCTGGGCGTGCTGTCCGTAGTCGCGGCGCATCCGGGGCGTCCGTATGGCCCACGCGAGCGCTCACTGGCCGAGGAGTTGGGGCAGCGCGCGGCCTTCGCCATCGAGAACGCCGAGCTCTATCGCAAGGCCCAGGAGTCCATCCGCGCTCGCGACGAGTTCCTGTCGATTGCCTCGCATGAGCTGAAGACGCCCGTCACCTCCATGAAGCTGCGTGTGCAGCAACTGACGCGGACCCTGTCTCGGCAGGAGTCCGGCCAGCTTCCGGTGGAGAAGGTGGCCGCCCTGCTGGATGTCTTCGGGGACCAGCTCCGGCGTCTGTCGCACCTGGTGGAGCACCTGCTGGACGTGTCGCGCGTCAACGAGCGCCAGGTGGACCTGCGGCGCGAGGACATGGACCTGGTGGCGGTGGCCCGGGACGTCACGGGCCACCTGCGGGGACAGATGGGCCGAGCGGGCTGCGTGTTCGAACTGGTGGCGCCCACGCCCGTCCTGGGGCGATGGGACCGGCTCCGGATGGAGCAGGTGATGATCAACCTGCTGACCAACGCGATGAAGTACGGCGCCGGCAAGCCCATCCGCATGGAGGTGTCACGCGTCGGGGAGGGGGCCCGCATCCGCATCCAGGACCATGGCGTGGGCATTCCCCTGGAGGCGCAGCCGCGCATCTTCGACCGCTTCGAGCGCGCCGCGTCCCGCAACTACGGAGGCCTGGGGCTGGGGCTCTTCATCACCCGGCGGCTCGTGGAAGCGCACGGCGGGACGATTCGCGTCGAAAGCCAGCCGGGGAAGGGCGCCACCTTCGTCGTCGACCTTCCCCCGGAGGCTCGCTGACCCGTGACTGGAGGAGGACGGAGGGGCAGACTTCGGCCACTACATGCATCCGCTCGACGCCGAACTCGACATCGCCCGCCGCGTAGCCCGCCAGGCGGGAGCCATCCTCCTGGAGGTCTACGCCACGCCTTTCACCGTCCATGACAAGGCGGGCGGCATGGGGCCCGTCACCGAGGCCGACGAGCGCGCCAACGCCTTCATCGTGGACGCGCTGCGCGACGCATTTCCTTCCGACGGGGTCGTGGCCGAGGAGTCCGACAACACGTCCGGCGCGAGCCGCTTCGAGCGCTGCTGGTTCGTGGACCCCATGGACGGCACGCAGGAGTTCGTCAACCGCAACGGCGAGTTCGCCATCCACATCGGGCTCGCCATCGCGGGGAAGGCCACGCTGGGCGTCGTGTACCGGCCCGTTGGAGACACGCTGTACTGGGGCGTGGTGGGGCAGGGCGGCTTCGTGGAGGACGCGAAGGGGCGCCGCGCCCTGCGGGTGTCGGACACGGCGGAGCCGTCCGCGCTGCGGCTGGTGGTGTCCCGCTCACACCGCTCGCGCCTGACGGACGCGGTGGCCCGGCGGCTGGGCATCACGCACGAGCAGGCGTGTGGCTCAGTGGGCCTCAAGTGCGGTCTGCTGGCGGAGGCCGCCTGCGACCTCTACCTGCACGTCAGCGACAAGAGCTATCGCTGGGACAACTGCGCGCCCGAAGCGGTGCTGCGCGCGGCGGGCGGCATCCTCACGGACCTGGGCGGGACGCCGTACACCTATGACGGTTCGGAGCTCCAGAACCGCCGCGGCCTGCTGGCCTGCAACGCCGCCGCCTTCGAGCGCGTGGCGCCCGTGGTGGCCGGGTTCGCCCGCGAGGCCGGCATTCTTCGCTGAGGCCTCGCGGACGCCGCTCGCGTCAGGACGCCGTCGTCTCGCAGCGCTGGATGATGGTGCGCAGCTGGGACTGCACGCCGGAGAGCATGCTGCGCAGCCGCGCATGGCGGAGCGAGCCCGCGAGCGCGTTGGACAGGGCCTGGAGCACGGAGACCTCCGTCGGCGGCCACTTGCGCTCCGTCCGGCAGTCGTCGAAGCCCACGAAGCCCCACCACTCGCCGCCCACGGTGATGGGGCAGACCAGCAGCGACCGGATGTCCTGGGCCTCCAGCAGCTCCCGAGCGGGCGACGGGAAGGCACGGGGCGGTCCCTGGACGGCCTTGCCCGACGACAGCGGCGCGACCCAGGAGGGCATGACCTCCGAGTAGGGGACGTTCTGGAGCTCGGGGTTGTCCAGCTGCGCGGAGGCCGCGGCCGCGGTCCACTCGTAGCGCTGGTTGCACAGCAGCTCGCCCGTGGGGCTGGTGGCGTTCTCGAAGATGTAGACGCGGTCGACGTCGAGCGCGACGCCCACCTGTCCCAGGGCCTCCGAGACTGTCGCGGCCTCGAAGCCGCGCTCCAGGAGTAGCTGCGATACGTTCATGATTGCTGCGAATGCCTTCGAGGCCATGGGGTCTGCTCCAGGTGGGGGCGCCTGTTGCGATGCAGGTCCGGGGGAACCTGGTGGGCAGCGTTGCATGCGGGCGCACCCATGGGTCAAGGCACGGTGCGCGAAGCACCGCGAACTCGCACCGGGAGTCGTCAGCCCTGCTCCACGGCGCGTCGCAGCTCGCCGAAAAGGCGGCCCAGCGCGTCGAGTTGGTAGTGCGCGTTGAGCCCGCTGGGATTGGGCAGCACCCACAAGCGCGTGTTGCCCAGGCGCTCCGGTTGCGCGCCCAGCGCGGCCTTGGGACGGCCAAAGGCGATGCGGTAGGCGCTCACGCCCAGCACCGCGAGGAAGCGGGGCTGGTAGCGCGCCACCTTGGCTTCCAGCGCCTTCGCGCCCCGGGCCAGCTCGGCGGGGTTCAGCAGGTCCGCGGTGGCGGTGGCGCGGTCCACCACGTTGGTGATGCCGTAGCCCAGCGCGAGCAAGGACTCCTGCTCCGTGGGTTGGAAGATGTGCGGGGTGATGCCCGCGGCATGCAGCGTGGGCCAGAAGCGATTGCCGGGCCGCGCGAAGTGATAGCCCACCACCGCGGAGTAGAGGCTGGGGTTGATGCCGCAGAAGAGCACGCGCAGCCGGGTCGCGATGACGTCCGGCATGGTGCGACCGGTGGCTGCGTCCAGCTCATCTCGCGAGGGGCGACGGAGCGGTGTCATGGGGGCGCATCTTCGCGAGCCTACCTGGGAAGGCAACCCCCCAGGGCCCCATGCACGGGGTGGGGTGTTGCCCTTGGGACGGAGCGGCGTGGGCGCTCGGACGGCTGGCGAATGCGCGCGGGGTGGGGCAGGCTCGGCCCTTTCGCGCCGATGCAACCCTGGAGGCCCTTCGCGATGCCGCACATCGTCACCCTGACGCTCAACCCGACCATCGACGTGGCCACGTCCGTGCCGGAAGTCACGCCGGAGCACAAGCTGCGCTGCGGCCCCGTGCGTAGGGACCCGGGTGGGGGTGGCATCAACGTGGCGCGCGTGGTGCGTGAGCTGGGCGGTGAGGCCATCGCCGTCTACACGCGGGGCGGGGCCACCGGGAGCCAACTGGAGGAGCTCCTGGAGGAGAAGGGCCTGCTGCGCCGCTCCGTGCCGTTGCAGGACGCCACCCGGGAGAGCTTCACGGTGGCGGAAGGCACGGGCGCGCGTGAGTACCGCTTCATCCTGCCGGGGCCCACGCTGTCCGAGCGCGAGTGGCAGCGCTGCCTCGACGCGCTGGAGGACGTGGCCGTGGGCGCGGCCTTCATCGTCGCCAGCGGCAGCCTGGCGCCCGGCGTACCGGAGGACTTCTATGCCCGTGTGGCCCGGCTGGGGAAGCGCCTGGCCGTGCGCGTGGTGGTGGACACCAACGGTCCGCCGCTGCGGGCCGCGCTGGAAGAGGGCGTGTTCATGGCCAAGCCCAACCGCCGCGAGCTGCGGGACCTGAGCGGCGCGTCGGTGGAAGACTTCGCCACCCAGGCCGCCGCGGCGCGCGAGCTGGTGGCCCAGGGCCGCGCCGAAGTGCTGGCGGTGTCCATGGGCGCGGACGGCGCGCTGGTGACGACGCGCACCGCCCAGTTCCGGGCGACGCCGCCCCCGGTGCGGACGTACAGCTCGGTGGGGGCGGGGGACAGCTTTGTCGCGGGGATGACACTTGCGCTCGCGCGGGGCCAGTCCACTGAGGACGCGCTGCGCTGGGGCATCGCCTCCGGGACGGCCGCGCTGCTCACCCAGGGGACGGACCTGTGTTACCGGGCGGACGTGGAGCGGCTCTTCACCCAGGTGAAGGCGGAGCCGGTGTCGCGTTCGTAGGCCCCCCGCCCGCCGTGGGAAGGAGGGATTGTCCCTTCCATTCCCAGGAGTGGAGGCGGCGAGGCCGAATTCGGGGTGCGAGGTGGTGGCGGCGCGAACATGTTGCCGGTGTACGAGCGGGCTTTCGCGGCGAGGTTCCGCGCTTCCGAGGTGACACGCATGAAGCATCCACTCCGCCATGCCTGGGGCCGGCTCCTCCTGGCCGGTGCCCTGACGACGGGACTGCTGGCCTGCCAGGGCCGACAAGGGCTGCGCAGCGAGGATTCGGAGAAGGTGACGGTGCTGCGGGGCGTGCGGGTCATCGACGGGCGCGGCGGTGCTCCGCTGGAGAACGCCGCCGTCGTCATCCTGGGCTCGACGCTTCAGCGCGTGGGGCCGGTGGATGAAGTGGAGGTGCCCGCCTCGGCCACCGTCATCGAGCTGCCGGGACGGACGGTGCTTCCCGGTCTCATCTCCAACCACTCCCACCTGGGAATGACGCGAGGCACGGATTCGGGCGGGCAGAACTACCTGCGCGACAACATCGCGCGGCAGCTCACGCAGTGGGAGTCCTACGGCGTGACGACGGTGACGTCGCTGGGCCTCAACACGCCGCTCATCTACGAACTCCAGAAGGAGGTCGAGCAAGGCACGCTGCCGGGTGCCTCCATCCTCAGCGGGGACCAGGGCATCGGCGTGCCGGAAGGGGCGCCGCCGATGAAGGTCGTCGAGCATCAGCTCTATCGCCCCGCGACGCCCGACGAGGCGCGACAGGACGTGCGCGAGACGGCGTCCCGCCACCCGGCGTTCGTGAAGGTCTGGGTGGATGACTTCGGCGGAACGGTGAAGAACAAGATGACGCCGGAGGTCTACACGGCGGTGATTGACGAGGCGCACCGACAGGGATTGCGGGTCGCCGCGCACATCCATGACCTGGAGGACGCCAAGCGCCTGGTCGCGGCGGGGGTGGATGTGCTCGCGCACGGCGTTCGCGACATGGAGGTGGACGCGGAGCTCGTGGACGCGATGAAGGCGCGGGGCACCTGGTACATCCCCACGCTGGGCCTCAATGAGTCGTTCTACATCTACGCCGAGGGACCGGCGTGGATGGCCGACCCCTTCTTCCGCCGCGCGCTGTCACCCGACCTGGCGCGCCAGTTGGATGACCCGGCGTGGCGCGCCAGCGTGCTGGAGGATGGAAAGACCGCGCCGGTGAACAAGCAGGCGCTGACCCTCAACCTGAAGAACGTGAAGACGCTCCACGACGCGGGCGTCCGGATTGGTTTCGGCACGGACTCCGGCGCCACGCCGGTGCGCATCCCGGGCTTCGCGGAGCACCGCGAGCTGAAGCTGCTCACGGAGGCGGGCCTCACGCCGTTGCAGGCCATCCGGCTGGCCACGGCGAACGCGGCGGAGTTGCTGGGGTTGAAGGACCGGGGCGTCATCGAGGCCGGGCGGCGGGCGGACCTGGTGGTGGTGCAGGGGGACCCGTCGACGAACATCGACGACCTCTCCCGCATCGAGTCGGTGTGGCACCGAGGCAAGCAGGTGCCGGGGCCCATCGCGGCCCCCTCCCAGGAGTGAGGCGATGACGCGTCTTCATCGGCGGTTGCTTCGTGCCGCCCTGGCCACCACCTTCCTGCTGGGAGCTCCGGGCATGACACAGACGACACTCCAACCGTCCACGTCGAAGGTGCAGCAGGCGGCATCGCCTGAGCGGCTGCTGTTCAGGGATGACGGGATGACGCCGAACAGCCGCTTGCCCACGCTCGTCTATCGCGGCGTGAAGCTGGAAGGGGACAAGGCGAGCGCGCTGGAGAAGCTGTTCTCCGCGAATGGCTGGCCGGCGCGCTGGCGGTACACCGTCTATGACTTCCACCACTACCACTCCAATGCGCACGAGGTGCTGGGCGTGGCTTCAGGCACCGCGCGGCTGAAGCTGGGCGGCGAGTCCGGGCAGGAGGTCACCGTCCGGGCCGGCGATGTGCTGGTGCTCCCCGCGGGCACGGGTCACCGCCGGTTGGAGGCCAGCGGGGACTTCCTGGTGGTGGGCGGCTACCCGGCGGGGACGGGCGACTACGACTTGCAGCGCCCGGAGAAGGCGACGCACGACGCCTCCGTCCAGCGGATTGCCCAGGTGCCCCTGCCCGGGGCGGACCCGGTGACGGGCAAGCAGGGCGTGTTGTCCTCGGCCTGGAAGCCGTAGCGCCTCAGCGACGCTCCACGGCGACCGTGCCGCCCTTCATCACCCAGCGCACCTTGCGCAGGGTGGTGATGTCCTTCGTCGGATCGCCCTCCACCGCCACCAGGTCCGCGAACAGCCCCGCCTTCACCTGGCCCAGCTGGTCCTCGCGGTGGAGCATCGCCGCGTTGGTGGAGGTGGCGGCCTGGAGCGCCTGCGCGGGCGTCATGCCGTAGGCCACCATCAGCTCCAACTCACGCGCATTCTCCCCGTGGGGGAAGACGCCGGAGTCTCCCCCCGCGCACATGGGGACGCCGGCGCTGAGGGCCGCGCGGAAGGTGGCGCGCTTCTGTTGGAGGTGGGCGGGCTCCGGGTCCACGCCGCGCTTGTAGCCGCGGTGTTCGAACATCGCTTCGCTGGCAGCCAGGGTGGGGCAGAGGTAGACGCCCCGCTGGGCCATGAGGCGGAACACCTCGGCGGTGCCTTCGTCCCCGTGCTCGATGCTCTCCGCGCCCGCCAGCACCGCGCGGCGGATGCCTTCGGGGGTGCTCGCGTGGACGGACACCGGGCGGCCGCTGCTTCGGGCCGTGTCGACGATGCGCTTCAGCTCCTCCAGGGAGAAGGTGGGGCGGGCTTCGTGGTTGGGGCCCCAGCGGTAGTCGCCGTACACCTTCACCCAGTCCGCGCCCTGGCCGATTTGCGCGCGCACCACCCGGGTGAGGGTCTCCACGCCGTCCGCCTCTTCCGCGCCCTGGGGGACGTGCCACTCCGAGGCGAAGCCCTTGGGGCCATAGCTGCCGGTGGCGACGATGGCGCGCGTGGCCACCAGCAGGCGCGGGCCGGGGATGATGCCCTGATAGATGGCCTGCTTGAGGCCGACGTCCGCGTCGGCCGCGCCTTCGGTGCCCAGGTCCCTGGCGGTGGTGAAGCCCGCCGCCAGCGTGGCGCGGGCGTGGTTGGTGGCGCGGGCCACCCGCAGCGCCAGCGACTCCTTCAGCACCTGGTCGTTCCAGGACGCCTCGTTGTACGGATGGAGGAGCAGGTGGGAGTGGCCCTCGATGAGGCCGGGCAGCAGCGTGGTGCCGCTCAAGTCAACGGACGTGGTGCCCTGGGGGACCTTCACCTTGGCTTCCGGCCCCACGGCGGCGATGCGGTCGCCCGTCACCAGGACGACCCAGCCCGTGTGCGGCTTGGGGGTGACACCGTCGAAGACGCGGTCGGGACGCAACAGATAGGACGCTGGTGGGGCGGTGTGCGTCGGTTCGGCAGCGGTAGCCACGGTGGTGGCGAACAGCGAGACGAAGAGGAAGGCGCGCATGGGCAGGGGAGCGGGCAAGCTCGGGCGGCGGGAAGGCCTGGGTGTTAAATCGACGGGCATGGCTTTCCAAGACCGCTCGAACGCACTGCAGGCGCTAGAGGCCGAGTTCCAGGCGGAGAAGGCCTCCTCGCTCCGAAAATTGGAAGTGAAGCTGGAGGAGACGCTGCGGGAGCTGTCCGAGGTCGAACGTCAACTGCGGTCCCTCCGGACCGCCGACCGGCGCGCGCAGATTGCCCGTCACCAGGCCCTGCGCAAGGAAGCCGAGCACCAGCGCTGGTGCTTCATGGTGCAGCGGGAGGCGTGTGGCTTCGTCAACCACGACGACCTCGACCGGTACTACCCACTCCCCCCGTCCTGGAGGGAGTGAGCGGGGCTCAGTTCGTGGTGCGCCAGGCGGCCACCGCGAACAGGAGCCAGCCGACGAGGAAGCCCAGGCCGCCCAGCGGGGTGATGGCTCCCAGGACGCGCACGCCGGAGAGGGCGAGCGCGTAGAGGCTGCCAGAGAACAGGACGATGCCCACCATCATCGCCCAGCCGGCGCCGTTGAGCAGGGACGAGGGGCGGAAGTGTCCCAGCAGGCCCACGGCCAGCAGGCCCAGCGCGTGGTACATGTGGTACCGCGCCCCCGTCTCGAAGATGACCTGGAGGTCCTGGGACAGCCGGCTCTTCAGGGCATGCGCGCCGAAGGCCCCCGCGCTGACGGAGAGGAAAGCGTTCACGGCACCCAGGACGAGCCACCACCGCATCATCGTTCGCCTTTCATCGGAAGTCGGACTGGTGCACGCTACACCGCCGCAGCCGGAGCGTCCTGGCCGACATCAACACCTGGGGCGCTCACAACAGAATGACCTCACCCAACTTCATTCCTTCAACGAAGCCGCTTCCCTTCGAGCTGCACCCGTCCTCCATCCAGGGCCAGGGTGCCTTCGCCATCCGCCGCATCCGCAAGGGCACGCGCATCATCGAGTACCTCGGTGAGCGCATCACGCAGGCGGAGGCGGACGTCCGCTACGACGACGAATCGATGGCGCGGCACCACACATTCCTGTTCAACCTCGACAAGAGGACGGTGCTGGACGCGGGGACGATTCACAACGAGGCGCGCTACATCAACCACTCGTGCGCGCCCAACTGTGAAGCCCTCATCGAAAAGGGCCACATCTACATCTACGCGCTCACCTCCATCGAGCCCGGTGAGGAGCTGGTGTACGACTACGGCTACGAGCGCACCGAGGACATGGGGCCCGAAGCCGAGGCGCTCTACGTCTGCCGCTGCGGCGCGCCCAATTGCCGGGGCACCATCCTGGCCCCGGCGAAGAAGGCGCCGGCCCGGAAGACGTCGGCCAAGAAGGCGAAGACCTCGTCGACGTCGAAGAAGAAGGCTGCGTCGAAGTCCCGGGGCAACAAGGGCGCGGGGGCCAAGAAGGCGGCGGGGAAGAAGTCATCCGCCGGTACCCGCAAGTCCACCCAGCGGGCGAAGTCGCCCAGCCGTAAGCGCGCGAGCTGAGCTGCGCGCAGGTTCCGGCGCCCTCCCAAGGAGGGCGCCGCGGTGCCGGCTGTGCGTGCCGTGATGGTGCAGGGCACGTATGGGGCTGCTCATTGACGGTGCGCTCGTGGTCTTTTGCGTTCTCTGCCGAAACATTTTCCGAGCTTCATTCACGGAGCCAATCGCATGCGGGCCGTCGCACTCGCTTTTGTTGTCGCGTTGATGTCATCCGGATGTGGGAGCGGCGCTCTGAGTGCCATCCGAGGGAAGGCTGCGCAGGACATGGCCTGTCCGGAGAAAGACCTGGCAGTCAATCCTGTCCATGATTACGCCGGGGCTCCGAACGAGTCGGGCGCGTACTATGCGGAAGGCTGTCAGAAGCTTCGGCGCTACGAGGTTGGCTGCAACGCCTTTGGGTATTGTCCTGATCCGCATGGGGTCGACATCCAGGAGCTCCTCCTTCGTCAGGCGGCCTTCGACCTGAAATGTGAGCAGGAGGCGATATCAACTCAGCGGCTGAATCGTGACACGTTTGGCGCGAGAGGCTGTGACCAGCAGGCCAGCTACATCCTGCTGTGCGGTCGCCGCAGTTGCCGCGTGGTTCAGAATACCCAGAGCCAGTAATAGAGCCCTGAGAAGTCCTGGGGGAGGGAGCGGTGGCCGCTCAACCATTGATTCAAGAACTGGTGGACGGGCCGGCGAGGGCCGCCAATAGACTCCCCCCGTGAACGACGTCCTTCATTTCCTGCTCACGGCACCCGCCGAGCCCCAGGTCCTCGACTCAGTCGACGCCTGGTGGCGCCAGCACCTGGGGCTGTCCTCCCGCTTCTCTTCGCCCGCGGACCTGGCGCTGGCCGGGGGCTTCCTCGCCGACCGGTTGGGGTTCGCCTTCGCTTCTGGCTACCACGCCGCGCACCGGCGCCTGTTTCCGGAGCTCCCGGCGGAGCGGACCATCGCGCTCTGTGCCACGGAGCCGGGGGGCGCGCATCCCAATGCCATCGAGACGCGGCTGACGGATGCCGGCGCGGGCCCGCGCCTGTCAGGCACCAAGACGTTCGTCACCCTGGGCACGCGCGCGGAGCTGCTGCTGGTGGTGGCGTCGGAGGGGCAGGACGCCCAGGGCCGCAACCGCCTGCGCATGGTGGCGGTGGACGCGAAGCGGCCCGGTGTGCGGCTGAGCGCGCTCCCGGAGCTGCCCTTCATCCCCGAGGTTCCCCACGCGGAGCTGTCCCTGGAGGACGTGGCGGTCGCCTCGGAGGACGTGCTTCCGGGAGACGGCTACGCGCGCTACCTCAAGCCCTTCCGCACCGTGGAGGACTGCCACGTCCAGCTCGCGATGCTGGGCTGGCTGCTCCAGGTCGGGCGCCGCAGCGGCTGGCCGGACGACGTGCGCGAGGAGCTGTCCGCCCTGGCGGTGATGATGCGGGGCCTGTCCCAGTTGGACCCGACGGCGGCGTCCACGCACGTGGCCCTGGGCGGAGGGCTGGCGCTCACCAAGCGCGCGGTGCTGGAGCGGTGTGAACCCCACTGGGCCGCCACGGATGCCATCACACGAGAGCGCTGGGCTCGGGACCGCGTGCTGCTGGGCGTCGCTGGCAAGGTGCGCGCGAAGCGGCTGGAGGCGGCCCGGCAGCGCATCCAGGAGGAAACGGGTCGAAGCGGCTGAAGGTTGGGACGCGCCCGCTGCCGGGGATTGCTCACACGGCACTGGCGGAGCGCTTCGAGGCGGCCCGGCCGCGCGAGCCAGGCCGTGGGGCAGGGCGCTCTTTGAAACACGAAGGGCCGGGCCTCCGCGCAGGAGGACCCGGCCCCGATGCTCACCGCGACGCGGTGGCGGTGCTCAGTACCGGCCGCCGCCCACGGCGGAGACGATGGCGGAGAGGACGCGGTTCTCCACGCCCCACACGGCCTTGTTCAGGCCCTTGATGCCGGCGCCGCGCAGGTAGTCGGTGAAGTCGTGCAGCGCGGTGGAGCGCTGCATGCCCTCGCCCTTGGCCGCGTAGAGCAGCGGCGTGTTGGGGGCGCCCGTCAGGCCCAGGTCCGGCACGGCCTCGGACAGCTTCTGCGGGTCGATGCCCGTCGCGGCGGACATCATCGCCACCGTGAACTTGTGCACCGGCAGGTCGCGCACGTTCGGGACCTTCTTGTAGACCTTCGCCTTCGTCTTCTCGTCGCTGGCGAGCTGGTCCAGCGACACGTTCGCCATGGCGATGAGCTGCTCGTTCGTCACGTGCTTGCTGTCGAGGATGGCCCGGCTGAACAGGCTGGCCGCGGTGTCACCCTTGATGGTGATGTTGTTCGCGTCCGGGTTCGACTGGAGCCGCGAGACGATGGACTGCACCGCCTTGCCCACCTCGGTGTCCGGGCCGCCGCGCCACGCACCGGGAATCGGCTGGGCCGCCGCGGCCGGACGGGCCCGGGCCGCGCCCTCGAAGGAGTTCACCTGCGTGTGACCCACGGCGGTGGCCCGGGCCACGTTGGCCGCCTGCTGAGCCGCCGGCTGGGCCCGCGCAGGCGCGGTGGTGGGGTTCGAGATGACGCGGGGGCGGCTGTCGATGCGGGACATGGCCTGGGGGGCTCCGGGAAAAATCAGCTTGTCGGTGATTATCGCAAGACAGCTGTAAAGGTTGCGTGGGGCGATATGTTCCACCGCAATGAAGGCCTTTCCCAAAGAGTTCGCTGACTGGCTGACCCCCCGGGGTCGCCGCATCCTCGACGGCAAGGAGCGTGACGTGGTGGGCGCGCTGCTCGACCCGGCGCGTCCCTTCGTGTCACTGCAAGGTGTCATCGACCCACGCCGTGCCGCCGCATGCCGCGATGCGTTGGACGCGGCGATGCGCGAGACGATGGTGCCCATGGAGGACCCGATTCCAGCGGACTCCATCTCCGGGCAGACGATGAACTACATGGAGTTGCTGCCCAAGACGGTGCGGGTGAGCACGGCGCTGCTGGAGAGCCGCCGCTCCCGCTCGTGGCGCGCGGCGGAGTCCGTGGGGCTCACGGACATGTTGCGCTCGGACACCTTCGCCGGGTTTGCCGCCGCGGTGACGGGCCGGGCGCTGCGGCGCAAGTGGGGCATCCAGGCGCTGTGCTACGGGCCGGGGGACTACTCCGGGCCGCACAACGACCACCACCCGGAGGAGCCCGAGGCCCGGGACGGCTACGTGGACATGCACGTCAGCCTCACGCTGCCCGGGGTGGAGCACCAGTACCTCATCTATGCCCAGGACGGGCACTTCACGCAGATGGCCCCCGTCAGCACCGTGGGCGGCATCACCGTGTACCGGCTGCCCTTCTGGCACTACACGACGCCGTTGCTGGCCCGGAAGGGGAAGGAGGAGACCTCCCGCCGCTGGGTCCTGTTGGGCACCTTCCTGGACGCGGCCCCGGGGGCCCGGCCCGCGACCACCATTCTCCCCGCACAGCCTCCAGCGAAACGCCTGCCCGCCCGGTAGGCCGGTGACTTTCGGGAGTGGCGGCGGGGCCGGACGGCGTTAGCTTGGGGCGCCCTATGAGCCCCATCGACACCGACGCCCTGGCCGGAGACCTCCTCGAGTACATCGACGCCTCGCCCACGCCGTACCACGCGGTGCGCGAGTCGGCCCGCCGTCTGACGCAGGCGGGCTACCGCCAGTTGGACGAGCGCGAGCCCTGGACGCTGGAGCCGGGCGCGCGCGTGTTCATCACCCGCGGCGACACGAGCATCGCGGCGTTCCACCTCGGCACCCAGCCCGTGGACCGGGCGGGCTTCCGGCTGGTGGGCTCGCACACGGACTCTCCCAACCTGCGCGTGAAGCCGAACGCGGCGGTGACGAAGAACGGCTACCAGCAGCTCGGCGTGGAAATCTACGGCGGGGTGCTGCTGCACACCTGGACGGACCGGGACTTGTCGCTCGCCGGCCGCGTCATGGTGATGGTGGAGGGCCGCCCGCAGCGGCACCTGGTGGACTTCCGCCGGCCGCTGCTGCGCGTGCCCAACCTGGCCATTCACCTCAACCGCGGGGTGAACTCGGACGGGCTCAAGCTGAACGCGCAGGAGCACATGGTGCCGGTGCTGGGCCTGGAGCGCGCGGGCGTCGCGGAGCTGCACGGGCTGCTGCTGGAGGAGTTGGCCAAGGGTGGCGTGAAGGCGCAGGCGGGGGACATCCTCGGCTACGACTTGTGCCTCTATGACTTGCAGCCGTCCATCCGCTCGGGCGCGCATGGCGAGTTCCTCCACGCGCCGCGCCTGGACAACCTGGCCAGCTGTCACGCCAGCCTGTCCGCGCTGCTCTCCAGCAGTGAGTCGCGTGAGGCCACCAGCGGCGTCATCCTGTTCGACCACGAAGAGGTGGGCAGCCGCAGCGCGCAGGGCGCCGCGTCACCCTTCCTGCGCACGCTGCTGGAGCGCCTGACGCTGGCGCACTCGGACGGCAAGCCGGACGCGTTCCACCGCGCCATCGCGCACTCGTTCCTGGTGAGCGCGGACATGGCGCACGCCATCCATCCCAACTACCCGTCCCTGCACGAGCCCAAGCACCAGCCGCACATGGGCGCGGGCCCGGTCATCAAGTCGAACGTGAACCAGTCCTACGCCACGGATGGCGAGTCGTGGGCCTTCTTCACGGCGCTGTGCCGCGAGGCCGGCGTGACGCCGCAGCACTTCGTCACCCGCACGGATTTGGGCTGTGGCAGCACCATTGGCCCCATCTCCGCGGGCCAGCTCGGCATCCGCACGGTGGACGTGGGCAACCCCATGCTGTCCATGCACTCCATCCGGGAGATGGCCTGCGCCACCGACGTGGCGCAGATGGTGGCCGTGCTCAGCCGCCTCTTCGCGTAGTCCCGCTGGTGCTCAGGAGACCGCGAGCGTCAGCCGGCGCTCGCGGGCTTCCGTCAGCGTGTGCGCGTCCATCAGCACCGCCGTCTTCTCCGGCGGGGACAGCGGCTCCACGTTGTCACCCAGCAGCTTGCGCCGCGCGGAGGCCAGGGCCATGGGCACGGCGGCCGGCGAGGGCTGGGACTCCAGCAGCGCCAGGTGCAGCGCGTGCGCCTTGGCATCGGAGATGACGTGGTCCACCGCGTCCTTCACCGGCTCCAGCGCGTGCTCCTCGGCCACCTCTTGCGCCCGCTCCAACACGCGCGGCGGCTCCGTCTCCTCGGGGATGACGAGCAGCCCGCGCCGCTCCAGCCAGATGCCCAGCGACGCGCGGGACGTGAAGACGGAGAGGGGGATGGACAGCAGCAGGCCGGCCACGACGGGTGACAGCCACAGCAGCAGCCCGGGCGACAGGAAGAACGCCACCGCCGCCAGCACCACGCCCACGGTGGTGTGAACGGCATGCCGCCGGGCCGCCTCGGCCCAGGGCAGGTCGGCGTCGTCGCGTTGCTGGCTGGACCACGTCACCTTGTAGCCAAGCAGCGTGCCGAAGACGAAGTGCGACTGGAACAGCATCATCACCGGCGCCATCAGCGTGGCCAGCACGCTCTCCAGCAGCACGCTCAGCACCAGCCGCACGCGGCCGCCCATGAGCGCCGAGTCCTGGGCGCTGGCCAGCGCCAGCAGCAGCCCGAAGCACTTGGGCGCGAACAGCATGGCCATGGACACGGAGAACAGCCGCACGGCGCCCGTGGTGTCGAACGCCAGCGCCTCCGGGCCCAGGTCCTCCAGCAGGTGTGGGTTGGAGAAGGACAGCCACCCGTCATAGAGGCCGGCAATCAGCCCGGACATCAGGAACAGCAGCCACAGCGGGGACGCCGCGTAGGACATCACGCCCATCAGGAAGTGGCCCCGGCTGATGGGGTGCAGGCCGCCCGCGGCCACCAGGCTCAGGTGCTGGAGGTTGCCCTGGCACCAGCGGCGGTCTCTCTGCGCGTAGTCCAGCAGGCTGGGGGGCGGCTGCTCGAAGCTGCCGCCCAGCTCCGTCACCAGCCACACGGTGTAGCCGGCGCGGCGCATCAGCGCGGCCTCCACGAAGTCGTGGCTGAGGATGTGGCCACCGAAGGGCTGCTGGCCGGGGAGCACCGGCAGGCCGCAGTGCTGGATGAAGGCCTCCGTGCGGATGATGGCGTTGTGGCCCCAGTAGTTGGACTCACCCAGCTGCCACGCCGCCGCGCCAGCGGCCACCACCGGGCCGTAGACGCGCCCGGCGAACTGCTGCAGCCGGGCGAAGAGGGTGCTGCGGCCCACGTTCAGCGGCGGCGCCTGGAGGATGCCCGCGCGCGGGTTGAGCTCCATCAGCCGCGCCATCGTCACCAGCGTGCGGCCGTCCATCAGGCTGTCGGCGTCCAGCACGATGGTGAAGTCGTAGTGGCGGCCCCAGCGCTCGCAGAAGTCCTGGAGGTTGCCGGCCTTCTTGCCGGTGTTGTCCGTGCGGCGCCGGTAGAAGATGCGTCCCTGGCCACCTACGCGGCGGCACAGGTCGGCCCAGGCGAGCTCCTCGGCGATCCACGCCTCCGGGCGGGTGGAGTCGCTGAGGATGTAGAAGTCGAAGGCGTCCAACTGCCCGGTGGCCTCCACGGACTCGTAGGTGGCCTGCACGTTGGCGAAGACAGAGGCCGGGTCCTCGTTGTGGACCGGCATCACCACCGACGTGCGCGAGGTGAGCCGCGTGGCGGACTCCTCCGCCGTGGGCCAGCGCAGGCCGGGCAGCCGCTTGCTCACGGCGAGCTGGAGGAACCCCGCCACCGCCGTCCAGAAGGACAGCGCAATCCACCCGAAGCACAGGGCGAAGAGCACCAGCAGCACGCCTTCGGGGACGGTGGTGCCGCGCGCGCTCAGCAGGCGGTGCATCTCCCACGTGCCCGCGAGGGTGGACGCGGCGGCAAGGCCCAGGACGAAGAGGCGCCGGATGCCGGCGCTCTCCGGTGAGAACGAATGAGCGTGCATGGCGGAACCTCGCGAGGAATCTCCCGGAGCAGGAGGCTGCGTCAGCGGGAGACGGACATGTCCGGCTGTCCGGCGCGCAGCCAGCGGCGCAGGCGCTCGCCCAGCGGCCACAGCACAAGCTGCTGCTCCGGCATCTGCGTGGCAACCTGCGCCGGCGTCGGCACCGGCACCGCGGCGCGCAGGGCGCGGTACAGCTCGCGCGGCACCGCGTCCCGGGTGAGCACGGAGGCGCCGAAGCGCGCGCCGTCACTGAGGACGAAGGCAGCGCGGCCACGGGTCAGCAGCCGGCCCTCGCCCACGACGTCCATGTCCAGCACGCGCGTCAGCCACGTCTCCATGCGGGCACGGGCCAGGGCCACGGCGGCCTGCGGCTTCACGTTGGACGCGGTGACACCCTCCAGCGCCCAGGCGGCCAGCGCGGCCAGGTCCTCGGCGGCTTCGAAGCCGAAGCCCTGGAAGAAGGCGTCGAGCGCCACGCACGTCTCCGGGCGGACCCAGTCGGTCGGCACGGAGGGGCAGGTGTTCGGCGTCGTCACGGAATCCATAGATAGCTCCAGGTCTCGGTGAGGGTCTCCGAACCGCGCCGCAGGAACGCGCGCAGCTCGATGGGTTCACTGGTGCCCTCGGGCTCCAGCTCGAAGGTGGTGCGCCAACCCCCGGAAGGTTCGTGGCGCTGGATGGTGGAGCGCAGCACCTGGCCCTTGGCCGCGGTGATGACGGCTTCCACCGGCCCGTCCTCGGCGCGGGCGGTACGAGAGAAGTCGAGGATGAACCGGCGCGTGGCCGGCGTGACGCCTTCGCCCACGGGCATGCCCGGGGTGATGGCGGAGGTGATGCGCGTCGAGGTGACGACACCGCCGGTGCTCTCCCAGGGCGACCTGGCGCCCCAGTGCAGGCGGTAGGCCACGCGCAGCGGCGTGCCCGGGGTGAGCGGCGCGTCCGGCACCCAGAAGGCGACGATGTTGTCGTGCGTCTCGTCCGGCGTCGGAATCTCCACCAGCCGCACCGCGCCGGCGCCCCACTCGCCCACGGGCTCCACCCACGCGCTGGGGCGGCGCTCGTAGTGGGCCTCCAGGTCCTCGTAGTTGTGGAAAGCCGTATCGCGCTGGAGCAGACCGAAGGCGCGCGGAGTCTCCGCGCGGAAGCTGGAGGTGCGCACTTGCCGCGGGTTCTGCAGCGGGCGCCACAGCTGCTCGCCGTCCCGGGTCCAGACGAGGAGGCCGTCCGAGTCGTGGACCTCCGGCCGGAAGTCGTCGAACTTCGCGCGGTCGTTCTCACCGAACAGGTACATGCTGGTGAGCGGCGCCACGCCCAGGTTGTCGATGGTGCGGCGCGAGAAGAGGGTGGCCTGCACCTCCATCACCGTGTTCGAGCCGGGGGTGATGGTGAAGCGGTACGCCCCGGTGATGCTCGGGCCGTCCATCAGCGCGTGCACCACCACCTGGCCCGCGCCAGAGGCCGGGCGCTCCAGCCAGAACTCTCGAAACTCCGGGAACTCCTCTGGGGTCGGCTGCGCGGTGTCGATGGCGATGCCACGCGCGGAGAGGCCGTAGAGGTTGCCCTGGCCCAGCGAGCGGAAGTAGCTGGCGCCCTGGAACACCGCGAGCTCGTCGAAGATGTCCGGGCGGTTGAGCGGGTGGTGGAAGCGCAGGCCCGCGAAGCCGTCCACGCCGCTGCGAGGCAGGGACGCCTTGTTGACGACCTTGCCGTAGCTGAAGAGGTCCTGGGAGAAGCGCAGCGGCTGCGAGCGGCCCGCCTCCACGACGTTCATCACCACCGGGGACTGGAACAGGAAGCCCGGGTGGAAGAACTGCACCTGGAAGGGCAGGCCCGCGTCGCGCCAGTGCGCGCGCTCCGGACGGAAGCGGATGTCGCGGTACTGGTCGTAGTTGAGCTGGGTGTACGCCTTCGGCAGGGACTTCGGCGGCGCCTGGTAGGGCCTGGCCGCCAGCGCCCGCGCGCGCTCCACCACCGTCTCCGTGGAAAAGGCCGTCGTGCCCTTCGTGGCCGCGGTCTGGGCCTTGGCCGGCGGAGCCGCCACGGCGGCGCCGCTCGACGCCACCGCCACGGCACACAGCCACGGCGCACCCAGCTTCAACGCTTTCTGCCGCAACGACGTCACGTCCGAGCGCCTCCGAAGGAGAGGTTTCGCCGAACGGCTCCGGTGTCCCGGACCTCGCCCGACCGCACGCTCCGCGTGGACTCGCGGTGCGGCGCGTCAGTGCCTCAGCAACCCGCGTACCAGCCCCGCAAGCCCGAATCCGCCGTCATAAAAACGCTGGGATTCCAATGGGTTGGGCGCGGTGTGTGACTGGAAAGTCACGGAAAGCACACTCTGCGCATGCCTCCTGTGGACGGTTCCCTGCCCTGCGGTCGGGGGCGGTGGGGAGGATAGGGG